>JAOZTV010000050.1:0-3033 GCA_029939015.1 Candidatus Aminicenantota bacterium | reverse complement strand
GGAGTATCAGCCGTGCCTGACTCTGCCAGAGTTGTACATACTGTAGGCCTAGAGGAAGACCCAAACAATTATCTTTTAATGCACGCAATGGGACCAAATGTTGCAGGAGTTATTGGTTCGGCAATAGCAGCCGGAGTCTTTTTGGGTATTTTTTAATGAATAAAGTTCATAATAAATATTTTTATATATAAATATTTATAGTTTTACCAATTAAACCAGCTAAGCTGGAGGAGGAAAAATGAGTAATATCTTAATAGCGATACCTAATATATGTGAGGGCAAAGACAAAGCCTTTATTGATTCATTGGAAGCAACATTAAAAGAAGTTAAAAACCTTGTAATACTCGATATATCTATGGACAGCGTTAGAAATAGGACAGTATTTGCATATACAGGAACTTCAGAAGCCATTACTGAAGGAGGTATGATTATATATGAAAAATCTCTTCAACATATAGATATGCGTAAACATAAGGGAGAATTCCCTAGAATTGGAGCAGTTGACTCATTCCCTTTTGTACCTTTAAAAGGTATAAGTATCGAAGAAGCAGTTGAATTTTCAAACACATTTGGAAAAAAAATTGGAAAAACATTTAATATTCCGGTATTTATGTTCAGTGAATCAGCAAAATTTCCATTAAGAAAGTTTATTGACGATATCCGTGTTAATGAATACGAAGGATTAGAAGAACAATTGAAAGATCCAAGATGGAAACCAGATTTTGGTTCTGATATTTTTAATGCAGATTCAGGTGCGACAATAATTGGAGCAAGATACCCATTAGTAAGTTTTAAAGTTTTTCTTAATACCAATAATATTGAAATCAGTAAAAAAATTTGTAAGGCAATTCAATATGAAACTGGTGGACTCAAACATGTAAAATCATATTCAGGAATAGACGAAAGTAAAGATCTTGCTCAAATTACAGTCTCTCTATCAAACTATGAGGTTACACCAATGTACCAGGTTATTGAAAGCGTAAAAACTGAAGCAAAAAGATTTGGACTTACTGTCACAGATGTAGAGATGATTGGCCTTATACCAGAAAAAGCATTCCTAGATTCAGCAATGTACTATATGCATATAAATAATTTCTCATTAGGCAATATTCTAGAAACAAATATCCAAGCCCATTTAAACGAAAAAATGTTTTTTGTGAAATAAATTATTATATAATAGTTTGGCAACTGAAATAAATCATAAAGAAAGTAATATTATTTTAAATAATTTAAAAAATATAATTGGATTGTCAATTAAAGGTTAAAAGATGATTAAATTTAATCAAAACATAAAACATCTACTAATTAATTGACTAAATTATTTTTATTACAAATCATAAATTCTCAGTCCTTTTACTTTTTTAAAATGTGAATCCAATGTAACTAGTACTGCACCTGTTTCTAAAGATTGAGAGGCAATCCAGACATCATTTAATGGAATTGGTGTACCGTCCTTTTTTAGATCATGCTTTAATAATCCAAAAACAGATGAAGTTTCAAACGATACATCTAATAATTCAACAGAAGACTGTCCAAGAAATTCATTTAACAAATCAATATTCTCTTGTTTTTTATTTCCACCATTAAATCCTGCAAATAATTCTCCAATAACAATCACTGACAAATAAATAACCTTTGCTTTTGAAATAATATCAAATATCTTTTTATCACCCTTAAGTAATGCTGAATAAGCATTTGTATCAAGTAATATTTTTTTCATTTCCAATCAGCCTGATCTATAAGTCCAAAATCTTTAGTACTATTTTCAAATTCTTCTATATCTTTATTATTCCATACACCAAGAAATTTTTCAAATTTTTTACTATTATCAATTTCTGTTCCTTTTTTTATTCCAAAAAAACTCTCTAATATCTGCTTAATAGTTTTATTTAAACTAAGATCATTTTTTTCTGCTTTATCTTTTACCTTATCATAAAGACTATCATCAAGCCCATGTATTGTTATTGATTTCATATTACCCTCCACCTGAACCAAATAATGGTTCGCTTTATAACACATTATAGTTCAATAAAACAAATTTTTCAACATATTTTATTAGTATCATAAAAAAGTATAGACGAATACATTCCTTTTTTTATTTTTTTTCAGTTTTGTCTTTATTTTAAGAAATTGAGGTTAAAAACCTAAATTAAATAAATTTTATAAATGAGAAGTGCAAAGATATTGCATCAGAAAGATAAAAATCATAAGATCGGCTTATCACTTAAATTCGTTATAATTGACAAAATTTATAATTAATACTATATTATATACGGATAGTAAATATGATTAATTACTATAGGAGGTAATTGCATGGAAGCCATTCGTTTGCAGACATTAGTAAATAAAGACGGTGAAGTTATGGTAAGAGGATTACCGTTCCATAAAGGAGAGGAAATCGAAGTAATTTTACTCCAGACAACTAAGAAAAAGAAGTTAACCGCTAAGCAATTACTTAACTCTTCAATTATTGGTTTATGGGAAGAACGTGATATTAACGATAGTCCAATATATGCTCGTAAATTAAGAGAACAAGCTCAGCAAAGGAATTAATAAATTATGGTTTTTTTAGATACAGATGTTATGATTGATCTTTTCCGTCAGTATTTACCCGCAATAACCTGGCTGAAAGAACTTGGCGATGAAGAAATAGGATTGTCTGGATTTGTTGTAATGGAATTGATTCAAGGATGTCAGAATAAAAGGGAACAAACAAAATTAAAAAAAGCTCTGTCAAATTGTCAAATTATCTGGCCTTCTGAGAAAACTTGTAATCAAGCTTCAGATGTATTTGCAGATTATTATTTGAGTCACAGTTTAGGTCTATTAGATGCTCTAATTGGTCAAACTGCTGTCTCGTTAAATATTCCATTATATACATTTAATCAAAAACACTATACGTGTATCCCAGAATTGAACACAAATCAACCATATCAGAAATATTGATTAAAAAAAGTATAAACTTATACATTCATTTTTTAATTCGTTTTAATAAATTTGTCTTTATTTTAATAATTTGAGGTTATAAACTTA
>JAOZTV010000312.1 GCA_029939015.1 Candidatus Aminicenantota bacterium | reverse complement strand
AAAAAGATTTGCAAAAAATATAATTTTTTTTTATAATTATATTTAATAACTAAAATAATAGTCTAATTAAAGGAGGTTTTAATGGATTTAAAAGAGTCAATACTGGAACTAATAAGGAGAGCTTCAACTGATCTTTCGCCGGATGTTGTAGAGGCTATTACGGAGGCTCATGAAAATGAAGAAAAAGGAACTCCTGCAAAGGGTGTATTTGACACTATATTAAAAAATGTTGATATGGCAAGAAAGCAGAGTACTCCAATTTGTCAGGATACAGGGTCTTTAATATTTTATGTAGATATTCCTGAAAAAAGTTCTGAATTTGAAATTAAGGATGCTATCAGGGAAGCAGCAATTGAAGCAACAGAGAAACAATATTTGAGACCAAATGCAGTTGACCCGGTAACTTCAAAGAATTCCGGTAATAATATCGGAGAAAATGCTCCATATATTCACTTTCATCAATGGAAAAATGATGAAATTAGAATTAGAGTGATGTTGAAAGGTGGTGGAAGTGAAAATGTTGGAGCTCAATATAAATTGCCTTTTCCAAAACTTAAGGCGGGTAGGGATCTCAAGGGTGTGCGAAAGGTACTTATTGATGCAATAATTAATGCTCAGGGGCTTGGATGTGCTCCGGGTACCTTAGGGATTGGAATAGGTGGTGACAGGATTACATCTTATATGTTGTCAAAAGAACAATTCTTTAGAAAGATTGGAAGTAAGAATGAAAACAAAGAACTGGCAGAATTAGAAGCGAGTTTAAAGGATGAATTAAATGAATTAGGTATTGGTCCAATGGGATTTGGTGGAAAGACTACTGTTTTAGATGTCTTCATTGGCTCACAGGCAAGACATCCTGCAACTTTTTTTGTATCACTATCATATATGTGCTGGGCATTCAGAAGAAAATCAATGATTATTTCAAAGGAGGGTGTGAAATATGATTAAATTAACAACACCAATATCAGATGAAGATATTAGGAAATTAAAAGTTGGAGATGAGGTCTTTTTATCAGGAACTATAGTAACTGCAAGAGACGAAGCTCATAAATTAATGGTAGAAGAAACACCTGAATTTATAAGAGAATATTTAGACGGTTCTGTGATATATCATTGTGGTCCGGTTGTAAAACAAGATGATAGTGGAGAATGGAGTTTTGTTTCAGCAGGACCTACAACTTCAGCAAGAGAAGAACCATACCAGGCAATAGTAATGTGCGAATATAATGTAAAGGGCGTTATTGGAAAAGGAGGCATGGGAGATAAGACTGCTGAAGGATTAAGCCGATGTGGTGGTGTTTATTTTCATGCTGTTGGTGGAGCAGGAACTCTTATTGCAAATTCAGTTAAAAAAGTTAAAAAAGTATTTAAACTCGAAGAATTTGGTACTCCTGAAGCTTTTTGGGTTATTGATGTAAAAGATTTTCCATTAGTTGTAACCATGGATTCTCATAATAAGAGCATTCATAAGGAAATAAGAGAAAAATCAGAAAAGAAAGCAGAAGAGTTATATAAGAGATAGTTGAAGGTTTAGAGTTGAAAGTTGAAGGTTAAGAGATAAAAGATAAAAACATTTATTAAATCTTATTAGGTAATATTTAAACTTTCAACATTCAACTTTTCAACATTCAACTCTTTTATTGATATATTTCGTATTCAGTATTTTTATAAATAAACCTTACATTCTGACCTAAGGCAAGAAAGTCTGATACATCAGGTGTGTTATTAAGTAAATCAAAATATTCTTTACTAAGAAATTGAATTTTATTTATTTTAAGGTTTTTATTATTAGCTTTAGATTGCAATCTTGAATCAACCCAGAATTTTCCTGTATTATATATTGCTCTACCCTGAATGTTTCTGAACTGTTTTGTTAGATTAACTCTTTTGCCTTCTTTATCAGAAATATACATTCTCGATTTTGAAGGTTTTTTCTGAGCGTAATTTGAGGCTGTATTTAAAGATTGAGCTTCATAGCTCATTCTGACACTTCCACTTCCGGATTTTGATTTCATATAATCCATATCTTTTTTACTCTCCTCTCTATATTTTTTATTACCTGCAAGAACTGGGACTAATAATTGATCTCTAAAATGTATATCTCTTCGAACTACTCTGGCTTTTTCGTCTTCAACTATCAAGTAGCTTGTGTAGGGGGTTAAAACCCCATATTTTTTTGCAAGAAATATTATTTCATCCTTGAGCTCTTTATTTTCTCCATTTAATCGTATCTGATCGAGAATAAAACCAATTCTTCTTGTTGCCCATAATTGAGGTATAAAATCGTTCTCTGTATTATTTTTAGCAAATATTTTTTTAATATTAAAAGTTTTTTCATTTCCTCCTTGTCCTTTTAAAATTATTTCAGCTTTACCATAGCCTGAATACCTTCCAAAAACTGAAATTGAAGATCCTTTAAACAGATCAGGTAAAGGTTTTGGATATAATTTTGAAACTCTTATATTGCCTTTAAAGCTCAGCCTTAAATTTGTAAGAACAGGAGACTGTATCTTAGTATAGAAATTTGACACCTTAACTTCAATATCTTCTTCCGGTGAAATATAGGTTCTATATGCTCTTGATGATTTGGTTATCTTATCAAGAAGGTGAGTGTTTATTTCATTACCGATACCGAAGGTGAAAATTCTAATATTTTCCCTGTTTTTATTATTAATAATTTTAAGTAGTCTGTCTTCATTAGTCTCACCAATTGTTGGTTTTCCATCTGTTAAAAACATTATTGTAAAAGGCCTTTTTTTACTTTTTTTCATTTTTAGAGCAAGTGTTAATGCCTCTTCAATATTTGTTCCCCCAATAGCTCTTAATTCATCAATAAACTCTCTGGTTTTTCCTAATTTATTTTTTTTTACAGACGATAGCTCATCAAATAAAAGCTCTGCTTCAGTTGAGAATTTAATTATATTGAACCTGTCATTTTTGTTAAGGTTTTCAACACAAAATTTAAGTGCTTTTTTTGCCTGTTTCAATTTTTTGCCTGCCATACTACCTGAAACATCAAGAACAAAGATAATATCTTTAGGTATAATTCTGTCATTTGAATTGGAAAAACCCGGACTCAAACTTAAGAAAAAATAACCATCTTTGTTTTTTCTATAAGTTTTTAACATTACACCCATATTGTCCTTATTTGTATCAAAATATAGTTTGAAATCTGTGTCAGGTTTGATGTTTCTTTCTTTATAGCTTATATCTGCTGATTTTCTACTCAATCTCTTAATAGATATATTATGTGTTGGCGAATAAATAGTTCTTATGTTTTTGTCAGATATTATAGATACGTTTATACTGACATTCTTTAGTGGTTTTGATGAAAATTTCTCTGTATTTAAAGGATACAGGTATTCAATAATTGAATTATCCATGTCAAGTATTTCTGTATAAGAAATTTTTACCCTTTTTTTTGCATAAGGCTCAATAGGATATATTCTTGCCTTGAAAAGACCATTTCTACTGTATTCGAGTAGGGCAGGGTCTTTTAATCTTCGCACTATATCTTCATAGATTTTTTTTGCCTTTGCAGCATTTAAAAGTTCTGCTTCAGTTTCTTTTCCATTTATGAACATAGAGAATTTTTTTATAACGGCATTCTTTGGAATTGGAAATAGATAAGTACCTTCAAGTCTGTATCTTGTTGGATTATAAAACTCCTGGTCTATATAGGTAGTTGAAACTCTACC
>JAOZTV010000049.1 GCA_029939015.1 Candidatus Aminicenantota bacterium | reverse complement strand
ATATAAACTGTAATAAATCAATTTAATTGATTTTCAAAATAATTTCAATTTCATTTTTTGATAATCCTGTAAACTTTGAAATATCGTCAATTATCATTTGTTCATTATGCATTTTAACAACTAACTCATTGTTTCTTTCTGTTCTTCCTGCTGTTTGTCCTTCTACCCTTCCTTTATCTATTAACCTTTGTCCTAAATTAGGCATTTGTTCACCTCCAATTTTATTTTTTTCTAATAATTCTATGATTTCGTCCTGACTATAGCTATAGTATATTTCTATCTAAAATTCAACAAATTTGATTTATTTTTTAATATATGTTTAAATCAATCAAGGATGAATTGGAGGTGTCATGAGTGAGAAGATTAGGCAGGCTGTTGTTGCGGGTACTTTTTATCCTGATGATGCAGAAATTCTTAGAAAGGAATTGTCTGAGAGAATTGAAATAAAAGAGAATAAACTTTCTCCTATTGTTTTAATCTCTCCTCATGCAGGTTATTATTATTCAGGTTCCTGTGCAGGTAAGGGCTTTGGCTTGGTTAATATTCCAGATCGGGTGATTATTCTTGGAGTTGATCATCGAGGTTCGGCTTATCCTTATGCAATAGATGGACATGATAAATGGGATATGCCCATGGGTCAGGTACAAGTTGATCTCAAATTAAGAGACAAACTTATTGAAAATTCAAAAATATTTAAAATTGATAGAAACTCAGGCTTAGATGAACACTCAATTGAAGTACAGATTCCTTTTTTGCAATACTTGAATCCAAAGGTAAAAATACTTCCAATACTGATTTCAGGAACAAATTTTGATGAATTGCAAAAGGGCGGAATAGAACTTGCAGAATTAATAAAAAATCAGAAAGAGAACATACTTATAATTGCATCAACTGATATGAGTCATTATGTTTCGTCAGAAGAGGCAAAAAAAAAAGATAAATTGGCAATAGAAAAAATAGAGGCATTAAATCCTGAAGGGTTATTAAAAACAGTAATAAACGAAAGAATATCCATGTGTGGTGTTTTGCCTGTAGTAATGTCCCTGATAGCAGCAAAAGAATTGGGTGCAGAAGAAACTAAAATAATTGAATATACAAACTCAGGAAATATAAGTGGAGATTATAATCAGGTAGTAGGATACTTGAGTATGATGTTACTATAAACATAGTTGAACCTAAATTGAATTTATAATAAATAATATAAATAACGAGAAAAATCATCTCAAAATAAAATATTTTAAAAATTGGATTGGATTTAGTTGATTTTTTTTTATTTTATTGGTATAAACTAAGTATGGCAATTCAGGAAAATTTAACTTTGGAAGAGTATAAAAAATTACAGGAATATATTTATAATAAATCTGGGATGTTTTTTCCGGTTTCTAGAAAAGGATATATTGAAAAAAGAATATTAAAAAGAATGGAAGCTCTTAGGTTTGACAAATTTTCTCAATATTTTGAGATATTGAGAAAAGAGATATTGAGAACAGAAATAATTAATCTTTTTAATGTGATTACTATAAACGAAACTTTCTTTTTTAGAGATCTACCTCAATTAAAAGCATTAAAAAATCATATAATACCTGAACTGATAAAGAATGGTAAGACAAGTATTAATATTTTAAGTGCTGGTTGTTCATCTGGGGAAGAAGCTCATTCACTTGCAATTATAATGAGAGAAAATTTTCCAAATATCAGATTTAGTGTCACAGGGATTGATATATCAGATCTTGTTATTGCAAAGGCAAAAAGAGCTGAATATTCTGATTATGCTGTCAGGTTTGTTCCTAAGAATTATTTTAGAAAGTATTTTGAAAAGTTGGAAAATGGAAATTTTAAATATAAGGATGAATTCAAGAGAGAATTGTTTTTTAAAAAAGTAAATTTGGTGGAATTTGATAAGGCAGATATAAAAAAGCCTTTTGATATTATATTCTGCAGGTATGTTCTAATATACTTTGATAAAGAATCAAAAAAGGGTGTTGTAAAAAGTTTTTATAATAATTCTACTAAGGGCGGATACTTCATTATGGGTAACTCTGAGTCTCTTTTTTCAGTATCTGAAGATTATAAAATGCTTCATTTCCCATCGGCTATAATTTATAAGAGGAGAGATTAATATGAAGTCAGTAATGGATAAAGCAAGGGAAGTTGTTGGGAAAATTGGTGAATTACCCGCAATTCCATCTGTAATTCTTAAATCAATGTCAATGTTAAATGACCCGTCAGTAACTGTTAAAAAAATCCAGATGCAGATATTAATGGATCAGTCTTTGACAGCTTTTATATTAAAAGTTGCAAATTCAGCTCTATATGGTCTTAGAAAGGAAGTCAGTACAGTTAGCTATGCAATTAATTTAATGGGATATAATACGACCAAGTCTATCTTAATGTCATATCTTACAAAGAGTTTATATAGTGCAAAGGGAAGTAAGTTTATTCAAGGTGTGCTATGGAAACATTCTCTCGCTACTGCAATTTTTGCAAGAAGAATTGCAGAAACAATTAAAAAGGCAAATGTTGAAGAGGTGTTTATTTCGAGTCTCCTTCATGATATAGGAAAAGGGGTTTTGTTTAATAATAAAACTGCTGAATTTGAGGAAGTTGTAGAAAAGCATATAAATGAAGAATTGGATTTTGTAGCTGTCGAACGTGAAAAATGGGGTTTTTCTCATATTGAGGTTGGTTATTTATTAATGAAGAATTGGCGTTTTTCTGATGAAATTATTGAACCTCTGATATATCATCATAATCAAAAAGAGTATGAAGGCAATAATATTATGGTTCCAATTATAAGTTTAGCGAATAAATTAAGTCATTTGAATGAGTTTTCTTTTAGAGAGGTTAAAGTTGAATTAGAAGAACTTTCTGTACTTAAAATTAGTGCTGACAAGATGGAAAAAATTGTTGAAGAATCAAAGGTTGAAATTGAAAATTATCTGGAGATTGTAGGTTAATGGATAAGACTGCTTTATTAAAAAAGCTATTCTCAGGTGACAAACAGCTTCCTTCAATTCCATCATTATATTCGGAATTTAAAAAAATATCATCAAATCCATTTTCTTCAAACAAAAAAATTTCTGATTTGATAATGAAAGACCAGAGTATGGTAACAAAGATACTTAGATTATCAAATTCTGCTTTATATGCAAAGAGTCAGGAGATTAAATCACTTGCGAATGCAATTACATATCTAGGTTCAGAAACGCTGGAAAACATAATTCTTCAAATTTCATTGGTTAATATGTTTAATACTAAAGACAATGATATTCCTGATTTTGACATAAGTGTATTTTGGGAACATTCCATTGGTACTGCATATTTCTCCACTTTAATTGCAAAAAAATTAAAATTACCCGAAAATGAGAACCATTACCTTGCAGGTTTATTGCATGATATAGGAAAGCTTGCTATTTACCAGTTTCATCCTATACAATTTAATGATATTGTTAATTTACAAATAAATGAAGGTGTAAGTGATATAGATGCTGAAATTAAAATCTTAGGTGTTGATCACACTGATATTGGTACATTTCTTGCTGAAAAATGGAAATTTGACAAGGATATAGTAGAAAGTATCAGGGTTCACCATAAAACACTAGCATCAATGGGCTTAACTCCTGCATTAACTAGAATAGCAAATATGTTCTCAAAGGCTTCAGGTCTATGTTTCCCTTGGGATGAAGTAGTAATAAGTATTGTTGATGATCCTGCATGGGGTGTGATTACTAAAAATGTTTCTGGTAATCTTGATGTTGAAAAATTAACTTTTGAAATTACTGAAGAAGCATTGATTATCAAAGATACAGTTCGAGAATTATTATCTGGAAAATGATATTAGATATAATTCATATAATTTTTGAAATAATAATTTTTGTATTTATCTACTTATATTTTTATAATCAAAATTTAGCTTTAAAAAAAAGAATTGAAGAGAATGAGAATAAGATTAAAAACCTCTCAATAATTAGCAGTTATTTTCCTGAATTTATTGAAAAAGGACAAAATCTCACAAAAAATATATCTGAAGAATTAACATTAAAGCAAGGTTCTTTGAAAAAACTCATAAAGGAAGCTGAAAAATCATCCGAAAGGTTAGGCTTTCTGGAAGAAAAAATAAGAGAAGAAAAACTTGATCAGACTACAATAGATAAAATATTGATTCTTGTAAATCAGGGTTTTAATGCTATTGAAATAGCGCCTAAACTAAATATACCTGTGGGTGAGATAGACCTTGTAATCAAACTTAGAAAATATCTGAATGCACCTATAAAAGAGAAGTTATAGAAAAAGGGAGAGAGGCAAGTAGGCAGAGAGGCAATGAGACGAGCAAGAGAAGAAATATTGATAAAATGCTTATTAATTAAAAAGATATCTAAAAAATTATTTCTCTTTGCCTCCTTGCCTGCTTGCCTCTTTGCCTTAAAAAAATGGAATTAAGTTCCCTAATTGAATTATTTTTAGGTTCTGAGATTGAAAAGTTTTTATCAAGTAGAAAAAATTTAAATTTAGGCGATAAACTTACCGGTAGAGTGATTGAAATTAAGGAAGACGGTAAGGTTCTTATAGATTTTTTGAAATTCAGAACTGTTGCAAAGGTAAAATTTCCTGTTAAGGTTGGTGAAAAAATATCTGTGTCTGTAGTTGAAAAAGGAGAGAATTTAAAGTTTAGTTTAGAGAATAATAAGTCACAGATAATTAATTCAAAAGAGATTATTAATAGTATAAAAAATCAGAGTGCTGGTGATATTAAGAAATTAGTTAGTTTTTTAAATGAAATTATCGATACAAAAGAAGTAATAAATAAAAATGTAAAAGCCAATATCATTGAAAATCAAATTATTGATAAAACTAATAAAAATTTTAGTATGAAAGATAAAAAAGTTGAGATAAATCAAGAAATAGCAATACCCAAGGAAACTAAAATTGCTGAAAATATATTTAAAATGGACGATATACCAGCAAAGGTAAAAGATATAGTTAAAGTTTTAAATACACAGTTTAAACCTTTTGGCCCTGCTGAAGATATATTGAAAATATCTTCGAGACTAAAAGCATTAATAGAGAATTCAGGCATTTTTTTTGAAAAAAAAATTGCTTCAATCTTAGAAAAAATAGAAAATATTTCGAATATAATAAATTCGAAGGCAAGTATTACCAATAATAAGGACATTAAGAGTATAATACAGAATGATCTAAAACCTAATCTTTTAATATTAAAAGAATTCTTTAACGAAGAGCTTAAAGTTTCTGGTGGAAAACACAAACAGTTGACACCTATACGTGACTCTATTGATGAGTTAATAAATAATATTGGAAAACAACAGGACACAGCAGTTAAAAGAAACCAGAATATAGATACGATGCAGTATTTTACATTTCAGATACCTTTAAAAGATAAGGGAAAGGCTAAATTAAGAGTTTATTATAATAAAAAAGACAAAAGAGACGCTTCGTCAAGGGGGTTTAATTTGTCATTATTATTAATAATGGAAAATCTTGGAGAAATAAGAACGGATTTCTTTCTGTTAAAAAAGGATCTCAATATAACCTTTTATGTTATGGACGAAGATATTAGAAAAAAAGTATCAGAAAAATTAGGTACTATAAGAGATTTACTTTTTAATATATTTAGGTTCCTCAATATGTCTGTAATTGTATCAAAGAGAAAAATAAGAGAATTTGATATTGAAGAGATACAAGGTGAAGAAATAAAAATGGGTATGGTTGATTTAAGTGTCTGATAAAAAAGGAAAAAGTGAAAATAAAGCTATAGCTTTAAAATACAACCATAATAAGGATAGAGCTCCAAAGGTTATTGCAAAGGGAAAGGGTGAAATTGCAAAAAAAATCATTGAAATTGCAAAGGAAAATAAAATACCTCTATATGAAGATAAAGGACTTGCACAGGTACTTGAGGCATTAGATTTAAATATGGAAATTCCGGAAACTCTATATAAGGCGATTGCCGAAGTATTGGTTTTTATATATAAGCTTGATAAACAAAATTAAATGAATAAAATAAATTTTGAAAAATTATTTGAATTGAACAGGAAAATAAATATTGCAATTGTTGGTTCACGTGATTTTAATGATTATAATATATTTAAAAAGAAAATTGACCCTATTAATTCTAAATTGGAAGGTTTGGTTGATACTATCGTTTCTGGTGGAGCAAGGGGTGCAGATACAATGGCAGAAATTTATGCAAGAGAGAAAAAAATAAGTACAATTATATTTAAACCTGATTGGGAAAAGTATGGTAATAGTGCAGGAATAATAAGAAACAGGATCATAATAAAAAATTCAGATCTTGTAATTGCATTTCTAATGGGTGATTCAAAAGGTACTAAAAATTCAATTAAAGTTGCAAAGGAATTAAATAAAGAACTTTTTGTATTTGATTTGAACCTAAATTAAATCTATATTTTTAACTTTGGATTTTTTTTCTTTTTTTTGAATACTTTTACTTATATTTTGCGTATACTATAATAGGGGTAATTAATGAGTAAGAGGACTTTTTTTGTTTTAATGTCTTTATTGTTTAGTCTTTTTCTTATATCAAGTGATATCTCTAACTCAAATATAATAAATTTTGAAAAAATAACACAGAGAAATGGATTGTCACAGGGGAGTATTAATTGTATTCTTCAGGATGAAAAAGGATTTATGTGGTTTGGCACACAATCTGGACTGAATAAATATGATGGATATAAATTTGAAGTTTTTGTAAATGATCCTGATAATTCGTCATCAATTTCATTTAATGAAATACAAACATTATTTGAAGATTCTAAAGAAAATCTATGGATTGGGACATCGTATGGATTAAATAGATTTGTCAGTTCAAAAAAAAAATTCATAAGATATTTTTCAAGTCCAAATAAAAATAGTATAAGCAATGATAAGATTACATCAATTTGTGAAGATAAAAATGGTTATATCTGGGTAGGAACAAGAAATGGATTAAACAGGTATAATTATGAAAGTGATAGCTTTAAAAGATATTCTAAAGGTACAAAAGATAGTATAAGTGACAATCGTATATCTTCAGTTTATTATGACAAAGAGGATGTTTTGTGGGTTGGCACGTATGGTGGTGGATTAAATAAGTATTTAGATGAAACAGATAATTTTGAAAATTACTTTTCAAAGTATGATAAATTTATGAATTTTATTACTTCAATATACCAAGATCATAGTGGAGAGTTTTGGGTAGGTACACGTTTTGGTGGACTTATTTTATTCAATAGAAAAACAGGTATAGTAAATTCTTATAAAAATATTCCGGAAAAACCAAATAGTCTCAGCAGCAATCAGGTGAATTTTATAATTGAAAGTAAAAATAGAATGTTATGGGTTGGAACACCAAATGGACTTAATAGGTTTAATAGAAGAAAGGAGAATTTTTATATTTATAAGAATGATATATCGAATCCTCAAAGTTTGAGCTTTGATTATGTGAGTTCAATTTTTGAGGATAAAAGTGGTATCTTATGGGTTGGTACAATGGGAAGGGGATTGAATAAATATACGAAGCGAAACTCTCTTTTTAAAAAGTATATTCCTGAACATCTAAATAAAAATAGTTTGAATAATAGTTTTGTATATCCTATTATTGAAGATAAAGACCAAAATTTATGGATAGGAACTCAAGGAGGGGGTGTAAACAAAATTAATTCTGAACGAAATAAATACTCTTTTTATAAATTTGATAGGACTAATAATAATAGTATCAGTTTTGATTATATTTCAAGTTTTTTTGAAGATAAAGAGGGAGTAATATGGATCGGTACTTTTGGCAATGGAATTAATAAATATATTAAAAAAACAAATACTTTTAAAAGATATATAAATCAGATAAATGCACCATTCAGTATTTCAAATATAAGATGTTTTCTTGAATCAGAAACAAGTCCTGATATTCTCTGGCTTGGTTCTGCAGTTGGTGGATTATTGAAGTTTTATAAAAAGAAGGATATCTTTGAATTGTTTTTCAGACCATTAGAAGGGGTAACAGACCCATATGCAATGAAAATAGGTGCAAAAAACAAGAATCTTAACTCAAATATAATATATTTTATGTATGAGGCTCCTTCAAGACCTGGATATATATGGGTCTCATCAGAAAAGGGTTTAAATGGTTTTGATATTAAACAAGAAAAATTTTATAGATTTGGTAAAGACAGCGATGCTATTAACAATTATATTTTACAAGGTATGATTGAAAACTCAAAATATCCTGGAATTTTATGGATTGGTTCATTAGGTAGAGGCTTAATAAAATTTAACATAAAAAAAAGCGAAACAGAAAAAATTTATACAAAAAAAGATGGTTTACCAGATAATGTAATTTATAGTTTATTAGAAGATAAAAATGGTCACTTGTGGATTAGTACAAATAGAGGTATCTCAGAATTTGATTTAAAAAAAGACAAGTTTTTTAATTATGATGAGAACGATGGTTTACAGGGTTTGGAATTTAATGGGAACTCTGCCTTTAGAAGTTCATCAGGTGAGATGTTTTTTGGTGGTACAAATGGATTTAATTCATTTAATCCTGATAAAATAATTGAAAACAAACGAAGTCCAGCAATATATATAACAAATTTCAAAGTTTTTGGTGAATCTATTCAAGTTGGCAAAAACTCAATATTAAAAGAGGATATTTCTGATACAGAAGAAATTATACTTTCTTATGATAAAAATACATTCTCTTTTGAATTTGTAGCGCTTGATTATACTGCACCAAAAAAGAATAAATTCATGTATAAATTAGAAAATTTTGATGATGTATGGATTGAGGTTGATTATAGAAAAAGATTTGCACAATATATGAATTTGAATCCTGGAGATTATGTATTTAAAGTAAAGGGTTCAAATAACGATGGTGTCTGGAATGAGAATGAAAGAAAAATAAAAATCATTATCAATCCTCCTTTCTGGCAAACGTGGAGTTTTAGATTTAGTCTTTTATTTGTAGTAGGCACGCTGTTTTTTTTATTATATAAAAAACGAATGTCTAATGTTTCAACAAGATTAAGGCTTGAGGCTGAATTGAATGCAGCCCATAAGGCACAAATGTCAATAATGCCCCAAGCTGACCCAGAATTAAAAGGATTTGATATTTCAGGTTTATGTGTCCCTGCTAATGAAGTTGGAGGTGATTTTTATGATTATTTATGGTTAGATAAAAAAAAGACTAAATTTGGAATAGCAATAGGGGATGTGTCTGGAAAGGCAATGAAAGCTGCTATGACTGCTATAATGACAAACGGGATACTCTTTTCACAGGCTTCAGAGTCAGGATCAATTAAAGAAATTATGACAAATATAAATAAACCTATTTATTTAAAGACAGAAAAACAGGTGTTTACTGCCCTTTGTTTAGTATCTATTGATATTCATTCTAAAAATATGTCTTTTACCAATGCAGGTTTAAGTGAACCAATCTTAAAATCAGGAAAAACTGTAAAAAGTATAAAAAATAAAGGGATAAAATTTCCACTTGGAATAAGAAAGAATATAGAATATCTTGAGAAAGAGATTCAGTTAATTAGTGGTGATACATTATTGCTATATACTGATGGTGTTTCAGAGGCGATGAATTCCAAAAAAGAGCTATACAGTGTAAACAGGTTATTGGATTTATTTAAGAATATAGATACAGACACAAAAAATTCTAAAGAAATAATTGATATTATAATGGACGATGTACAGCGATTTTCAGGAGATGAACCGCAATGGGATGATATTACAATTGTTATTATAAAGGTAGGTTAAAAGGACAGATATGAAAAAAAAATATATTTTTATAATACTTTTTTTAGTTTATTCATCGACATTTAATTTGTTTTTATTTTCAGAAAATGAACCTTTGAATTCTATGAGATTTGAAAAAATCACACAGAGAGATGGCTTATCTCAAGGTAGTGTCTTTTGTGTTTTACAAGATAGTAAAGGTTTTATATGGTTCGGAACTCAGTCAGGATTAAACAGATACGACGGTTATAAATTTGAAGTTTTTTTAAATAATGCTGATGATAGTAATTCAATATCGTCTAATAGAATTACAAGCTTATTTGAAGACAGTAAAGGGATGTTATGGGTAGGTACAGATAATGGTTTAAATAAGTATAATGATAATCAGAAAAAATTCATTAAATTCTTTTCAGATATTGACAATAATAGTATAAGCAATGATTTTATTACTTCAATTTGTGAAGATAAAAATGGTAATCTATGGATTGGTACGAATAATGGATTAAATAAATATAATTCAACAAATAATTCTTTTATAATATATAAAAAAACTAAAGATGGAAGTATAAACCATAATAGAGTTTCAACCCTATATAAAGACAGAAGTGAAAAATTGTGGATAGGTACAATTGGTGGTGGCTTGAATAGATATATTCCGGAAACAGATAGTTTTAAAAATTATTATTCTGATTCTAATAATGCAATAAATTTTATCACTACCATTTATGAAGATACAGGTGGTGAATTCTGGATAGGAACAAATTTTGGAGGTTTGGCAAGGTTTAATAGAGAGAATGGTAAAACTACCATATATAGCAATAATCAAAATGTACCAGATAGTCTGAGCAATAATCAAATAAATTTTATCATAGAGGATAAAAATAAAGTGTTATGGATAGGTACACAGGATGGATTAAATAGATTTAATAAAATAAAAGGCAAATTTTTTGTTTATAAAAATGATATTTCAAATCCACATAGTTTAAATTTTAATATTTTGTCCTCAGTTCTTGAAGATAATAGTGGGGCTTTATGGATCGGTACTATGGGAAAAGGTATAAATAAATATACAGGGCGGGATGATTTTTTTAAAAAATATATACCCGAACGACAGAATCCAAATAGTCTTAATAATAATTTTATTTTTCCAATTATAGAGGATAGGAATAAAAATTTATGGTTGGGAACTCAAGGTGGTGGTATAAATAAGATAAACAGAAAGGAGAATAAGTACTCTTTTTATAAATATAACTCAGAAGATAAAAAAAGTATAAGCAGTGATTATATATACGGTTTATATGAAGATAAAGATGGTATAATCTGGATTGGGACATCGGGTAGAGGGCTAAATAAATATATAATTAAAGAAAATAGTTTCAAAAGATATGAACCGGGAATTGATATACCAACTGGTACACTAAGGTATTTTCTTGAATCAGATGTCAGCCCGGGTATAATTTGGATGGCATCTTCACATGCAGGATTAGTTAAATATATTAAAAAAAATGATTCTTTTGAATTGTTTTTTAGACCAACCTCTAGCTTACTGCTTGCTACAAAAAGTGAAGAACATAAAGAGCTTAATTCAAATAAATTGTTTTTTATATATGAAGCACCATCAAAACAAGGATATATATGGTTGGCAAGTGATAGAGGATTAAATCGCTTTGATATTAAAAAAGAAAAATTTATAAAATTTGGGAAGGAAAATGATATTATTAATAATATTGTTTTACAGAGTATGGTTGAGCATTCGAAATATCCTGGGATATTATGGATAGGAACTATGAGCAGAGGCTTAATAAAATTTAATATGAACTCAGGGATTATTGAATCAATATATACTATAAACAATGGACTACCGGATAATGTTATTTATGGTATTATTGAAGATAATAATGGCTTTCTATGGTTAAGTACAAATAAAGGTCTTGCAAAATTTGACATTGAGAAGAATAAATTTTTTAATTATGATGTTGAAGATGGATTACAGGGAATGGAATTTAATGGAAATTCTTTTTATAAGAGTTCATCCGGTGAGATGTTTTTTGGTGGAACAAATGGGTTTAATTCATTTTTCCCTGATAAAATTATTGAGAATAAGAAAATACCATCAATATATATAACTGGTTTTAAGGTGTTTAATGAATCTATAAGGATTGGGAAAAATTCAATACTAAAAAAAAACATTTCTGAGACAAAAAAAATCACACTTCCTTATTATAAGAATACATTCTCTTTTGAATTTGTAGCTTTGGACTTTACTGCTCCACGAAAAAACAAATATGCTTATAAGCTTATTAATTTTGATGATTCATGGCATCAGGTAGGATATAAGGAGAGAGTTGCAAGATATATGAACTTAAATCCAGGAACGTATGTTTTTAAAGTTAAGGGCTCAAATAACGATGGAATTTGGAATGAAAAAGGAGTAGAAATTACAATAATTATAACTCCTCCTTTTTGGAATACGTTTAGTTTTAAATTCTCCCTTATCTTACTATTGCTTTTGCTGTTTTTAATCCTATACAAAAATAAAATGAAAAATGTTTCATCAAGGTTAAGATTGGAAACAGAATTGAAGGCTGCTCATAAAGCTCAAATGTCAATAATGCCTCAAAATGACCCCGATATTTCCGGTTTTGATATTTCTGGATTATGTATGCCTGCAAGTGAAGTTGGTGGAGATTTTTACGATTATTTATGGCTTGACACAAAAAAAGATATTTTTGGGATAGCAATTGGAGATGTGTCAGGTAAGGCTATGAAGGCTGCGATGACTGCAATAATGACAAATGGTATATTGTTCTCACAAGCTGCTGAATCAGATTCAATAAAAGAAATTATGACTAAAATTAATAGACCAATTTATTTAAAAACAGAAAAACAGGTTTTTACAGCACTTTGTCTAATCTCAATTAATATTAATTCTAAGATAATGTCATATACCAATGCTGGATTAAATGAACCAATATTAAAATCAGGTAATTCAATTCGTTTAATAAAACAAAATGGAATAAAATTTCCACTTGGAGTAAAAGAAGATAGCGAATATATTGAAAATGATGTTCAATTAAAGTCTGGAGATACTCTTATACTTTATACAGATGGAGTCTCTGAGGCTGTAAATACAAATAATGAATTCTACGGTATAGATAGATTTTTAAAACTTTTAAAAAATATTGATGCAAAAACTAATAGTGCAAAAGAAATTATAGACTTAATAATGAATGATATTGATACATTCTCTAATGGCAGGAGCCAAAATGATGATATCACCATTGTTATAGTTAAATTAAATTGATTTAGGTTAAAGTAAAATAATATATTAAATAATTACAAAAAACATTTGACTTTTTTTTTTTTATTTATTAAT
>JAOZTV010000311.1 GCA_029939015.1 Candidatus Aminicenantota bacterium | reverse complement strand
AGAATAATTTATAAATCATTAATTAATTCAATAAAACAGTTGAAAACATTTCAAGATTATTGTATATATTAGTGGGAGTTTAAAATGCATACTGATACTTTAAAAGTAGAATTAATTGACTGGATAACCAAATTAAGTGATCAATATTCAATTGATAAAATTATATCATTAAAAAAGGAATTGACTAAAAAATCAAAGCCAGATTCTAAAATTTTTGGTTCAGGTAAACATTTAATTGAGTTTATTTCTGATGATTTTAATGAGCCAACTAATGATTTTAAAGATTATCAGAAATGAATTATTTAATTGATACACATATTTTACTCTGGTATATCTCTGGCGATAAAAGAATAAAGAAGGAAACTAAAGATATAATTGAAAAATCGCTCAATATGTATCTCAAATAAATAGATACTAAGTATTTTATATAGGGTTAGTTTGCTCAATTTTAATCCTTTCTATAGATAAACGTCAACAAATACTTTGTTTTTTTTTAATATTTTTTAAATAATCAGTATAGCTTAGAATAGTATAGTGGATGTTTTATAATCCTGTATATAATTTAGGAGGATAAATGATTGATTTATTATTTAATGTTTTAAAAAAAATAATTAGCAAAGGAATTATAGTTGGATATATTTTGTAAATTTAATTTAAATAATTAAAATTATTTTGTGATATAATGAAAATATATTTTAAATAATTTATTAGGAGGAGTTGATGAGTAAGAAAGAGGAGAAAAATGTATATGAATTATTTGATGATTTTTTTAATACTTTTATTATTGAGAAAAAATCATTTTTAACTGAGGAAAATAATATATTAACTATTGGAAATCTAACATTATTAAAAGAAATATTTATTGATAATAGTATAGGAAAAAATGATGATATGGCTGATGAGATTCGAGCAGAAAAAGGAAATGATTATATATCTTTTAAAGATAAAATCTTCAAACAATTTGACTCAATAGATAGAGATAATATAAAAAAAATAAAAGATCTATTTGCAAACCTGCTATGGTTGAGAAATCTGCCAATTGGAAAAAGAAGCATTAAGAAAGATACTAAAATTAATGATATTAAAGAATATATTGACAAAGAATACCATTCAAATATTCAATTTTATGAAGATGGAATTGCCGGCTATGGTCAATTAAATCTGAAAAAATATGAGGATATTGCCGCTCTCATTTTTCTTTTTATTGAATTGCTTGAAAAAAAGGGTATTAATAGAATTTATAAGAAAGATATAATTTCCTTGATAATGGAAATATGCCACATAGATAATCCTCAAAATAACATTAGTAGCGAGATGTTTTATCATAATAATAACAAGAATAATAATGACATAATTATTGAGAGAAAGAATAATATTATAAAAAAATTTTATAAGACTCCAATTATAAATATTATATTAAATTTATTAGATGAAGTTCACTATGAGGCTATAGCGAGTTATAGCGATAAAGAAAGAATCAGAGATAGTTTTAAAGAATTAATTGATTCTAAAAACAATGATTTTAATAATCAAATGTTAAACGAGGATATATATAAAATAAGAGAAGAATTAATTTCAACAAGTAAATATAAAGATGGCTTTTCTTATTACAATAAAAAGCTTCTTCAATACTGGAATTTTGACGGTATTAAAACCAATGAGGGCTTTACTGAATTAGATGCTTTACAATATAAGAAACAGATAATTCTATATGGACCTCCCGGGACGAGTAAAACTTATAAAGCAAAAGAGTTAGCAAAAGTATTAATTATTCAAAAACACAATCAAATTAAAGGGATTAAAAAAACTCTTGCTCTCAAAGATGAAGATATCGATAAACATATTAATAATTTACAACTCCACCAAAACTATAGTTATGAAGAATTTATTATAGGGATGAGAATAGAGGAAAATAAAACAGAATATAAAAAAGGATTTTTATTAAAACTAATTGATAAAATTAATGATGAAAATAAAATAAATGAAGAAAATCGAGATATTTATATAGAAAATTTGCCCTATGTATTAATTCTTGATGAGATAAATCGGGTAGATCTAAGTGGATTACTGGGAGAAGCATTCTCAGCTATAGAAAATCGTGATGAAGAGATAAAATTATCTGCATTAAAAGCAGATGGTACACCTTATACAATTAAAATCCCAGAAAATTTATATATAATTGGAACAATGAATCAAATTGATTTTTCATTAGAGCAAATAGATTTTGCTTTAAGAAGGCGGTTTACATGGTATTTTTATGGCTATGACAAATACAGGTTAGAAGAAATCATTAAATCTATAGATGAAAATTTCCTTAATAATGAACAATTAACTGAATTTATTGATAGAGCAACTGAATTAAATAATGAAATTGCAAAAAATGAAGAATTTGGCAAAGAATGGCAAATAGGACACACTTTTTTTGCTGAAATTATTAAAATTGCAGAGACAATGAATAAAAAGATATTATATGTCAAGTCTAAAAAAACAGAAAATAAATTAACGAAAGCAAAAGAGCCTGTTATTGTTCTATGGAATATTTCAATTAAACCTATGCTTGAATCTTATTGTGGCAATATGGATAAAGATTTAAAAAAGAGTGAATTAAAAAAATTTGAGAATATATTTCTAAAAAACTAATAAATGAAAAAACCAATTAAAATTGTAGTAAAAGAAAATTCTTTATTTGATACTATCAAATTTATTATCGATTGTACTATAGTACATGAACCAGAAAAAAACATATTTCAAAAGAAGCAAATGGAAATTTGGGAAAACGAATTTATAAAAAGAATAGAAAATTTCATTAATCAGTTTTCAGACAAATAAAATAAATGTTTACAAACCTTATTCAACATATCTAATATCTACAAATTTATTAAACTCTGGTAAATATGTTAATTTTATACTCCCTATTGAACCAATAAGATTCTTTGCACATATTTCAACTTCTTCATTATTTTCTTTTTCCTTATTTAAAAATATTATAAAATCTGCATATTTTTCATAAATTCCTGAGTTTTTTAAATCTGATATTTTACTTTTTTTTGGACTAAATGTTCTATTTAATTGAGCAAGAACAATAATCGGGATATTTAACTCTTTTGCCAGATCTTTTAATGAGGAGAAAACAATCTCAAAAATTTTTCCTGAATCGCTTTTTTTCTTAGTATCCGGCACTTTTATTAATTGTAAATAATCAATAAATATTATATCTAATCCTCTATCTCTTTGTTGTTTTATAGCTTCTTTTTTAATATCAATAATAGAAATAATTGGATTATCATTAATAAGTATTTTTGATTCTTTAAGATTTTTCATAGTCACATTAATGTTTTGCCATTGCTGTTTATTCATTGTTTTTTCTTTCTGCACTAATACATCCAGATCAATATTAGAACCAATAGCAATAAGTTTATTTATAATCTGTTTCTCATCATTTTCCAAAGAAAAAAAACCTACATGTTTTTTATACTTTATCCCTATATTTGATATCATATTTAAGGCTAATGCAGTTTTTCCAATTGATGGTCTTGATGCCATTATTATTAGATCGCCTTTACTAAACCCACCACTCATTTTATCAAATTCACTAAAACCTGTTTTTATTCCCTTAAAATTTCCAATAATATCTTTCATTTTTTAAAAGCCTCCTATTTTTATTTCACATTAATTATAAACGTCTTACTATACTATTCTGAGGTATAGTGAAAT
>JAOZTV010000310.1 GCA_029939015.1 Candidatus Aminicenantota bacterium | reverse complement strand
TAATATATACACCATATTAAATACTTAAAACCCTTAAAGAACATCATACAAGGCGAGAATAATAATATTATAAATGTTTTTAGTCCAAATGATTTCTACTCTATTGATCTTGTGGCAACATTTTCTTCCTATATGGCAATAAAACAGACGTATAGGAAGAAAAAGTCGGATATTTGTTGAAAACATTTCCTATTTATGGTAATTAACTATATTACAGGAAAAAAAAACATAAGGAGGAGATATGTTTATAGGGAGAAAACAAGAATTATCTAAATTAGATCTACTAATAAATAATAAAAAATCAAATATTGGAATTATTTATGGACGTAGAAGAATAGGGAAAAGTATGCTTATATCAAAAGCACTTGAAAAGCATAAGGTTTTGCATTTTGAGGGTTTAGAGAATCGTCCTAAAAAAGAACAAATTGAGAATTTTCTTTTTCAATTCAGGCTACAAACAGGGCAGGAAATTAAAATAACAGGTAAAAAGACATGGCGGGAAATATTTCATTTGTTATATAAATATATTGAAAACGATTTTCATAATATAGTATTTGATGAGTTTCAATGGATGGCATCCTATAGAAGTGAAATAGTAAGTGATTTAAAAATGATTTGGGATCAATATTTTTCTAAAACCCCGAACTTGACGATAATTCTTTGTGGATCAATTGCCTCATTTATGTCTGAAAAAGTGTTAAAATCAAGTGCTCTTTATGGTCGAACTTCATTAACTATTAATTTAAAAGCATTTCACTTATCAGAGACGAAAGAAATGTTGTTTAATAAGGGATTTACTGAAATATTGGAAAGTCAATTATATATTGGAGGAGTTCCAAAATATCTTGAACTTTTGTTAGATAAATCGTCTTTTGTATTAGGAATAGAAGAATTAGCATTTGAAAAAAATGGATATTTTGTAGAAGAATATGAAAAAATATTTGTAAGCCATTTTGGTAAAAACAAAGATTATAGAAAGATGATTCAACTCCTTGCAAAGTTTCCATACGGTTTATTGAGATATAATATTATAAAAAAAACCGGAATTAAGTCTGGCGGTGGTGTAACAACTTTATTAAATAATTTAGAATCTGCTGGGTTTATTTCCTCAGAAACACCATTTAATAAATCGCATAACTCCAAAACTATAAAATATTTTCTTCGTGATCCATATTTAAGATTTTATTTTTCTTTTATTGAACCGAATTTAAAAAAAATTAAAAATGGTAATAGAAATATTTTTTCAATGATAAGACAGACTGGTGAATATTATTCATGGATAGGTAGAGCGTTTGAATATCTATGTGTTGACCATGCAAATAAAATTGCCAAATTATTAGGGTTTTCAGGAATAGATTATTCATTTGGACCATATTTTGAATCGTCTCGATCAGATAAAACAGGAATACAAATTGATCTTTTATTTGATAGGGCAGACAATGTTATTACTTTTTGTGAGATAAAACACTCTAAATCAAAAATTACTAAAGAAATTTTACCAGAGGTTGAAAAAAGAGCCAAATATCTAATGAATAAATTTAAAAGAAAAACAATACAAAAAGTTCTTATTACAACATCAGATGTAAGTGAAGAAACAAGAAATTATTTTTATAAAGTTATCAATGTGGAAGATTTTTTGTAAGTATTGCATAATACAAAACATATAAACTATTATGTTAATTCAATGTTCTGTTAATTCTTTCTTTTAAAAGAGCATTGAATTTGTTTTTTAAATTATTTGATAAAAATGACTTTTCAATTAATTTATTCCATAGTGGTATTGATTCTCTAATTGCTAAAACAACATTATTTATAGTTTTTTGATTAAGTCCAAGTCTTTTATTTGCAAAATATTCAATTAATAGGTTTTTGTTTAATTTGTTTTTTTTTCCTCCTATTGGCAAGGCAATTTCCTCTTGAGGATTATTTAAAACAATTGTTGTGTTTAAAAAATCATAAGCAGGAGCAAGTTCAATTTTATTATTAATTGTTATAAGAGAAAAATTCTTTAAATGCATATCTTCATTTCCAATTAAAAAATTAAACAGAGTTCGTTTAAATAATTTTATTTTTTCAATAGCTGGGAAAGTACAATATTTATCAATAATATTAACTACTTTTTCCATTGATGAATTATATTTTGTTTCTCTTGATTCTCCTGATAATTGACTAAAATCCTCAACTGCAAATTTTTTTTTTCTTCCTTTTCTGTCAAATCTTTTAATAAAATAAGTAAGTTTTTGATCCTTTGAATAGATTAAACCATGGACAGGCACATCTATTCCACATATTTTTGCCATTTTTAAAGATAAATCTTCGTTCTCCGGTAATTCTTGAAACATTGGATTTTGTGGTTTTAATATAAACTCACCATTTAAATTTACGAGTTCAAATGCTCCTTGCTTAATATTTAACTTTGCACTTAGCTTAGGCTGAACACCCTGTATTGAAATTTTTGTTGCACGATTTGCAGCCTCATATATTTGTTCTGCTGATGTATAGGCAAGGTCTTGAAGATTTGTAAGCTTTGGAGATAATAATTTTAAACCAGCTTTAGAGTATTTATTTTCTGTCAATTCATAACTTATTGGACATTTGTTCATAATATTTCCTTAATCGTAACTGCTCCAACAGTGTCTTGCCCAATTGCTATTAATTGACTGAATAAGTCATTTCTGTCAATTTTGATTATTCTTAATAAGGATTCTAATTGTGGACCTTCAGGCAAAAGTCCTTCAAAAAATGGAAAAATATTTTTGGAACTAAAACTATTTTCAACTATTGGCATAGTTAGAGATACCGGTTCACCTGTATAACCACTATGATAGACAAAAATATACTCGCTACCCTTTTGTTTTTCTTCAAAATATCCTGCCGGGATATTATGAACATAAACTTCAGATTTTCTCATAATTTGTCTCCTCAAAAGATTTCATTAAAGGACTTTCAAATTTAATCTTTATATTAAGGGTTTGAAGCACTTTATGTATAGAATTAAACTGTACACTGGCTTTTCCATGTTCAATGTCATAAATAACTGTTTTACTAATACCCGATATATTGGCAAGTTTAATTCTAGATAAACCACTTTTTTGTCTATGAAAAAGAATTATTTTACTTAGTAAATCCATTATACCTCCTTATTTACTGCTAAAACAGCAAAAAACAACCTTCATAAGCAATGTTATACAAAAACCACCTGTTTGTCAAGGTTTTTTGCTGTCTTAACAGTAATTTGTCGTATTTTTGTAAAAACTATTTAATTTGACAAGATAGAATATAAATCATATTATTAGCCGATGGCAACAGTAATTATTCAGGCTCGTATGGGTTCAACTAGATTACCCGGAAAGGTTTTAAAGCCTATTTGTGAAAAGCCTTTATTATTGTATATAATTGAGACTTTAAAATTGTCTCCTGTTATTGACAATATTATTATTGCAACCAGTATCAATAAAGAAAATGATGAGATAGAGGTTTTTGCAAAAAAATATAATATAGAATGTTTTAGAGGGTCGGAAGAAAATGTCTTGGAACGGTTTTATCAAGTCTCTTTGAAATACCCAGATAAATATTATTTCAGAGCAACTGCAGATAATCCAATTCTTGATTTTAAAAACCCTGAATTATCACTTAAATATTTAATAAAGAATAATTTAGATTATGTAGCAGTAAAGGGTATGCCAATAGGTACAATTCTTGAATGTTTTACAA
>JAOZTV010000309.1 GCA_029939015.1 Candidatus Aminicenantota bacterium | reverse complement strand
CATCTTTCTCAGCCCTTAATTTAATTAATTCCTTAATCTTATTTTTCATTTTAGACACCCCTATTTTATTTCAAAATACCAAATCAATAAAACATTTTATATTTTTTCAAACTAAATTGCAATCAGCACAGCTGATTTTAAAAAAAACTATTCGCTATAAAACTATTTTTCTTTTCTCTTCTTTCTCGTTTTGCCTGTATAAAATTGCGATATTTCCAACTAATCCACATAATTCAGTTTTAGTATCCTCGGCAAGTGTCGCTGACAATTCTTTTTTTTCATCTTTAAAATCCTGAAATTTTACTTTTATTAATTCATGAACATCAATTGCATCATTAACAGCTTTAATAACATTATCGGTTATTCCATTTTTGCCAATAGAAACAACAGGTTCCAAGCCATGAGAAATCCCTCTTAAGTATTTTTTTTCTTTTCCAGTTAAATTCATTTTATCCTCACTATCTATCATAAGGTTAATTTTAACATTAATTTAATTGATAGGGAATAGGTTTGTGAAATAAGGGATAAGGGATAAGGGGGAAGGGGTAAGGGAATAGATAAATACAGGGAATAGAACAAAATTCCTTTACTTTTTTTTTTTTATTTATTAGAATATATAAATGAATAAACACTTAGTTGTTCAGGATGCACTTATAAATATATTTAAAGCCGGTATTTCGAAAGCCAGTATCAAGGGTGTAGTAAAAACAATTCATAATGAAATAACAAAGATACTTGGAGAAAAAAAAGCTTTAAATTTTTATATTGCACTACATATAAGAGATGATATATACACAATTCCGTACTTTAGAGACGAGAAGGACAAAGACCCTATAGACAAACCCATCTCTTTAGATGGTGGTTTAACTGAGTATATTAGAAAAATCAAAAAGCCAATGTTAATAGACATTAATAAACAAAAAAAACTCCAGAAAGAAGGACTTATCGACCTTATTGGCAATGATTCTTATGAATGGATAGGCTGCCCCTTAATATTTAAAAAAAAATTTTATGGGATATTATCTGTACAAACTTATGATAAAAACATTAAATATTCAAATGCAGATTTAAAACTGCTGGATTATGTTTCTAAAAATATTGCTATAACAATTGCAAGAATAAAAGAGGATGTGTTTTTAGCAAATTATAAGAAAAAACTCGAATTTGAAATTTCATCAAAAAATAAAAAATTACAAAAAGAAATTGAAAAGGTCAAAAAAAATGAAATAATCCAAAAAGTTCTTTTTAATATTTCTGAATTTAAGAATAGACTTATGTCAAGCAGGGAATTAACAAAAAAAATACATAAAGTACTCTCAAAATTAATTGATGTAGAAAATTTTTATGTAGCAATCAAGGAAGGGGAGGAGAAAGGAAATTTCTTTTTCCCATATTTAAAAGACATAAATCCGGAAGAATCATCAAGACATAGTCAATCTCTCAATATACCCTACTCGTTTACAGATTATGTTTATACAAAGCAAAAACCTCTAATGGCAAACAAGGAAGAATTATTGCAAATTGAAAGCACTACAAATTACAAAATGGTTGGAATTAAACCGGAAATTTGGATTGGACTTCCATTGAAAACTAGAAACCATAATATCCTTGGAGTCGTCACAGTTCAGGATTATTCGGATAAAAACGCATATTCTAAAACAGATTTGAAAGTACTCTCTCTTATCTCAACTACAATTGCCGATGCTCTTGAATTCAGACAACTTGAAAATCACAGAAAAACACTTGAAACAAGACTAATTGAATCCCAAAAAATGGAAACGATCGGCATTTTTGCAGCAGGTATTTCACACGAGTTTAATAATCTATTAAGCATAATCATTGGCAATGCCCATATTGGCATGATAAATTCAAATCCAGATGATCAAATATATAAAAGATTTAAAAAAATAATTAAAAGTGGTGAATCAGCCTCTGATCTAATAGAAAAACTAATGATATTTACAAGTTTCAGAAAAAACTCAAAATATATCAGCTATAATATTAAAGATGTTTTAAATTCAATTATTTCTGAACTTAAAAAAGAAAAGCATAGCAAAGCTGAATTTACTTCAGAGATAGAACATAATCTCTGGCGTTTAAATATTGATAGAGAAGATATAATATTAATTTTATCAAATTTGATTTCAAACTCAATTGATGCTTTAAACAAAAAAGGTAGTATTCATATTTCAATCTCAAACTATTATGGAAACCCCAAAGACATGAATTATAAACCTCAAAACTATTTGAAATTCTCAATAAAAGATAGTGGTATAGGAATAGGTAAAACATCACTAAAAAAAATATACGACCCTTTTTATACGACAAAAGACCCTGGTAAGGGAACCGGTTTAGGTTTATCAATGGTTTATGCCATCATCAAAGAGCATGAAGGTATAATCAAATACGTTTCTGAATTAGAAAAGGGTACAATAGTGACTATATTTTTGCCAGCTATCAAACAATAAGGAGAACTAATTGGATAAAAGAAAAGAAAAAAGAATTAAAAAAAGATTAATGACAAATATCTCAGAGCATAGTGCAATCACCTGTGATATATCTGCAGAAGGCCTCCAAATAACAATGAGCACAAACCCAAAAACAGTCCTTGTTGACATTAAAATTGATTTGGGAAAAGAAAATTTTTCTCTTAAAGGAAAGGTAAAATGGATAAGAAGAAATCCAGTAAAAAAAATGAGTACAATTGGAATTAGTTTGATTGATATTCCCGGCAATTATAAGAAAAAACTATATGAATTATTTCCTGTACTTGCAACAGACAATGAAACAAAGATAGAAATTGACGAAATTGACGAAATAAACTCATTATTCGGAATTTAAGTCTTACCCCCTTATCCCTTTCACCTTTTCCCTTACCCCTTTCCTCTAATAAGCTCCAAAGCCTCTAATGCCCCCAAACTAATCCCTATCTGCCCAAAAGGCACATTCGATTCATGAATATTTATTCTTATAAGCGAAGCATTATACCTCTTTATAATACTCTCTGACATATATCTTACAGTAGGGACTGCTGTACCAGCTCCAAGTTCAATAAGGACTAATTTTTGTTTCTGAACGAGCCATTTATTCATTTTATTATACTGTGTATCTGTTCTCACAGAAACCCATTCCCAGTCACCAAACATCAATATATTTGGTCTTGCAATACTCTCACATTTTGGACAATGTGGCAAATCATTTTTTGCCAGCATAGTTTCTTTTTCTACAATAATATCATACTTACCTGCCTCCCATATTCCTCCACATCCGTCAATACACTGCAAATGATGAATTGACCCATGGCACTCAACAATATTATCACCAGAAAAACCGGCCTTTTGAAATTGTCCATCAACATTGGAAGTAAAGATAAAATAATTATCTTTCTTTTTTTTTGTCAGCTCTAAAAGTATTTCAAACCCTTTATGAGGTATTGTTTTTCTATAAAGGTTCAATCTATGTCCATAAAAACCCCATGCAAATTCAGGTTTGGACTTAAACCAGGCAGGATTTGCCATTTCTGTAAACTCTAAACCCAGCTCTTTATAAGGTGGATAAGCTTTCCAAAAACCTTCGTTACCACGAAAATCAGGAAGTCCCGAGTCAACCCCCATTCCAGCCCCTGCACAAATCATAATACCATCTGCCTCTTCAATTAGTTCTACAGTTTTTTCTATATTCATCACTTAAATATAAAACTATATAATAATAAAAGCAATAG
>JAOZTV010000048.1:3845-13211 GCA_029939015.1 Candidatus Aminicenantota bacterium | reverse complement strand
ATAACACCTTTTACAAATTGCATACTGAGACTTTTTTATGGAATTATTGTATAATTTGCAAATGATAAATAAAGCAGAAAAAATACTTAAGGATGTTTTTGGTTACGATTCTTTCAGGTTTGTCCAAAAGGTTGCAATAGAAAACATATTGGACGGGAATGATACATTTATAATTATGCCTACCGGTGGTGGAAAATCTCTATGTTATCAAATACCAGCACTTATTTTTGATGGATTAACGATTGTTATTTCTCCATTGATATCTTTAATGAAAGATCAGATTGAACAACTTAGACAATATGATATAAATGCTGTAATGCTAAATAGCTCTCTTTCTTTTGAAGAATATCAGGATAATGTAAATTCTATCAGAAATGGAGAGGCTAAACTTCTCTATCTTGCTCCAGAAACCCTATTAATGAATAGGACAATAGAATTATTAAAAACTCGCAAAATTTCCTGTTTTACAATTGATGAGGCACATTGTGTATCTGAATGGGGGCATGATTTCAGACCGGAATACAGACAGATAGCAGAAGTACGAGAACAATTTTCAAATGCTGTCTGTATTGCTTTGACTGCGACAGCAACAGAGAGAGTAAGAGTAGATATAAAAAAAACGCTTAACTTCTCAGGTTCCTGTGAGTTTATGTCTTCTTTTAATAGAAAAAAACTATTTTTGAAGATAGTTGAAAAGAATGACCCCAAGAACCAATTACTTGACTTTTTAAAGAGTTTCAGTAAAAATGATCCTGGAATAATATATTGTTTTTCAAGAAAACAGGTTAACTCAACCACAGAATTATTGAATAAACACGGTTATCTTGCAAGACCCTATCATGCTGGGCTTGATACAGAAGAAAGAAAAACCAATCAGGAAAAATTCCTGAGAGATAAAATCCAAATTATTGTTGCAACAATTGCCTTTGGAATGGGTATAAACAAGACAAATGTCAGGTTTGTCGTTCATTATGACCTTCCAAAAAATATCGAATCATATTATCAGGAAATTGGCAGAGCAGGAAGAGATGGGCTTAGAGCAGAATGTTTACTACTCTTTGGTTTTGGCGACACAAAAAAGATAGAGTATTTCATAGGTGAGAAAGAGGGTAATGAAAAGATTGTTGCTATGCAACATCTCAGGGATATATTAGGCTATGTTGATTCTGTTAAATGCCGTAGGATTCCTCTATTAAATTATTTTGGTGAAAATTATTCAGAAGAAAACTGTGGAATGTGTGATAATTGCGTTGAAACTAAAGAAGACTTAACGGATATGACTGATGTTGCAAAAAAACTTCTGAATTGCATTATTGAGACAGGAAATATGTTTGGACCAACCCATTTAATTGATGTATTAAGAGGTTCGCATTCTCAGAAAGTAAAGAAATTTAATCATGATGCCCTGAGTGTTTATGCAACAGGAAACGATCTATCAAAAAAACAATGGTTTACAATTTCTAAACAATTAATAAAAAAAGGTCTGGTTTTTCAAGACCCAGAATATGGTGGTCTAAAAATCACACAATTGGGGCAGAAAGTTATATATGAAGGAGAAACATTTTTTGGAATTTTTCCACAAGAAATAAAAAAATTAAAAAAATCAGCAAAACAAAAAAGTGTTATTATGGAGCTGTCCGAACATGATTCAGAACTCTTTAATGCACTCAGAAAAACAAGAAAAGAACTTGCAAATGAGATGGGTGTTCCACCTTTTGTAGTTTTTTCTGATAAGTCCTTGGTTGATATGGCTAATAAAAAACCAAAAAACAATGATGAATTTCTGGACATTAATGGTGTAGGTAATCAAAAAATGGAAAAATATGGAAGTGATTTCTTACCTATTATTAAAAAGTTTTCTCCAAATACTACAGATGAGTTTATCGTTGAGGAAAAAGATCTGGATAGCACCTATGACAATAATTTTGATCTTTCTGAGCTCCATTCCAATATGAAAAAAAAAACAAAGATTAGAAAACACACATTGGTTGGAAACAGATATAACGATGGTGCAGATATTGAAGAACTATGTTCAATCTTTAAAATAAAAGAAATTACAGTTTTTGAACATCTTAAAAAATATATGCTTGATGGTTTTTCTATTAACCCTGACAGAATATTATCACGCTCCTCTCTTGATATTCAAACTCAAAAAAAGGTAATAGAACACTTTAGAGAGCTTAGTACAGATACAATCTCTCCAATTTATGAGAAATTAAATGGTACTGTAAGTTATAACGAAATAAAAATAATCCAGTTATATTTATTATGTAAAGGCTAACTTAATCCATCTGCTCCTTAAGTCTCTCTTTATCATCCATTCTGTTTTCAAGTTTTCTCATATAGGTTAATGCTTTTCTATTTCCAAATTTTGTATAAGACATTTTTGCCCAACTATATGCCTTTTTAAATTTCCCTTTTAATTCAGCAGCAAATGCAAGATTATATGCGGCTCTTCCTGCAATTTTTGGATCATCATGTTTTAGCAGTGATCTCCATATTTGAGTTGCACCTTTCCAGTCATTAGCCTTAACATATCGTTTTGCCTCTTCAAGTCCAGGATCACCCTTAACATAAAAATCTCTATAAACATTTATCCATGTTGGAGATATTCTCATACCATACTGAATACCGGAATTATACCCTGATACATTAATTGCTTCTCTTTTTGTTGGTAAGCCATATAAAGCCTTTCGTTTAGTTTTTCCATAAGATGACCAGGATTTTCTATCTAAAAAAGAATTCATATCAACTACACTTTTGCTTGATGGATCATATATTCGCCATCCTGAATTAACATCAAGATAGAGATCTGCATAATATCTTGGTACCTTAACCTTTTTCTTTTTATCTGTCCCTTTAATTTTAATTTTTTTATTTATTAACCTTCTTTCAACATCAACAGAGATATTTGAATCAAATGTTTCAAGAACGATCAACGCATCTACTCTATACTTATTACATATTCTTCTAATATTATTCCAACTCAACTGCCTGGCAAATCTTCTTGTTCCGGTTCCTCTAAGTCTTTCTCCTCTAATTATCACCGAAGTAAACCTTGGTGAGTCATTTAATTTACTGGCAAGACCATTAATACAATTATCTGCACCTTCTCTATCGGCAAATATTTGCTCTCCTGAAACAAATCCTTCAAGAAAGTTAATTACCTTTCTTCTTCTTTCAGGTATAGTTCTATTAACAATCCCAATATGCTTTATTTCTTTAGTAATATTTATCTCTGCCGGAACCAATATTTCAAGAGGAACAGAAGAGGTTGAACAGGAAACAAAAAACAAGATAATCAAAACTAACGGCATTAATACTAATTTTATATTTTTCATAAAATCAGTTTAAAGAAAAAGAAAAAAAAAGTCAAATCTTAACTAATTTAGCTTTCTCTCTTTCTCTTTCTAATTTGTCTTCATCAATATATTTAAAATTATCTTCAAGTAGAAGTGGATATATCTTCATACATATCCATGCATCTGTAGCCGCATAGACTATTTGTTTAGGACTTAGAACTGATACAGCCCAGTTACTTCTTTGAGCACCTTTAGTTATCCTGTGATAAAGATACCTTGCTGTAAGAGCTTTTGCTCCTGATTGAATTATTTTTTTTTGTTCTGCAAGTTTTTTTAAGTCTATAAAACCATTAGGTTTGATACCCTCTGAAAGCTCTGAAAGTTTTTTTGTATCAGCATCAATCCCAATTCCAATTTTTTTAACCTCAATATCTTCAAGCAATTCTCTTATAGAATCAAGCAATCCAATTTTGTCAATTTGAAATAAAAAGGCCTTGTCAATAGTTGAGAATTGAATAAGAGATATAGGATAGGAAACACCTTTTTTAAAAGCCGGTCTGCTTTCAGTATCAAAACCTATGAATTTATTATTTTTTAAAAACTCAATAGCATATTCTGCCGAATCGATATCATCTATAACACTAATATTTCCAGTAAATTTAATTATTGGAAGAGAGTTCATATACTCTTTGCTCAACCTGTTTTTCTTAATTTCAACTACAATATTTTCTTCTTTTTCTAAATTCATGTATTTATAATGATAACATAAAAGCAAGAAGATTAATCAATATTTCTAACATAAATTAATTTAAATCTTCCTTTTTGACTTGCTCTTTGCTCAATTTCAAACCTGTCTATTGAACTAATTAATGGAGTCAGTTTCTGATATCCAAAATTTCTTGAATCAAAATTAGGTTGTTTTTTTAGTAAAAGTGTCCCAACATCTCCAAGAAAAGCCCAGCCATCTTCATCTGCTGCATCAGCTATTGTAGTATAAATCAGACTTATAACCTTATTTGTAATCTTATCAACAGCCGGTTTCTTATTAATATTTCCCTTTTTGTTCTTATTATCAATATCATCAGAGTCAGACCCGAGTATTTCAAGATAGATAAATTTGTCACAGGCAACAATAAATGGTTCTGGTGTTTTTTTTTCACCAATTCCATATACCTTCATACCTGCCTCTCTTAACCTTATTGCAAGTTTAGTAAAATCACTATCACTTGAAACAAGACAAAAGCCATCTACCCTATCCGAATAAAGAATATCCATTGCATCAATTATCATTGCAGAGTCTGTAGCATTTTTCCCAACAGTATAGCTATACTGCTGTATTGGAGTTATTGCATTAGCAAGTAAAACAGATTTCCAGCCTGCAAGATTTGGTTTAGTCCAATCACCATATATCCTCTTTATAGTTGCATTTCCATACTTAGCTATCTCTTCGAGCATTTCTTTAACTTTTTTAGATGGAATATTATCTCCGTCAATTAAAACAGCCAGCATTAAATCTTTATCAGTTTTTTCCATTTAGTTTTCCTCTTAATTTTTTTTTACTATGCTCCAAATTTTTCAATCCATATATTAAAAAGTATAAAGGACCATAATCGGTGAGCATGATTTTCTTTATTACTTAAATGTTCTGTAATAAGCTTATTAACATAATCGGGGTTTAACACCCCTGCATTTTTAATTCTCTCTGAAGAAAGGTATTCCATCATTAGATCTTTCAAATCAGTTTTTAACCAATTTTTAATTGGTATTGAAAACCCCTCTTTTCTTCTATATATAATTTTTTCAGGCAGTATATTTTCCATTGATTTTTTAAAGAACCATTTTGTAATATTACCTTTTAGTTTTAATTCAGGTGGCAAAGAAAAAGCAAATTCAACGATTTTTTTGTCCAGAAGTGGAACCCTTGCCTCTAATGAAGTTGCCATACTCATCCTGTCAACCTTTACAAGTATATTGTCAACCATATAGGTCTTGAAATCGAGATATAGATCTTTATTAATTCCATCATAATGTTCTGTGTCTTTAAAATATTCTTTAAATGGTTCACGTTCATTCAATTCATCAACAAAGGTGTTTTCAAAAAATTCAGCAGAATATAGTTTCTTTTTCTGAACATTTGAAAGAAATTGCATCCACCTGAAATGCCTGTCAGCATAAGGGTTAGCCAATCCTTCACTAAACCTTTTTATTCTATTTACAAATCCTTTTTTTAATTTGGAAGGAGGAAATAAATTTGTTATCTTAGAAAATGCAGGGTGTATGGATCTAATTAAAGGCAAATCTATCGATTTTGCTAATTTTTGAGCAATATAGTGTTCATATCCCCCAAAGATCTCATCTCCACCATCACCTGAAAGAGCAACTGTAACTTTCTCTCTTGCATTCTTTGAAACAAGATAGGTTGGAAAATTTGAAAAATCTCCAAGAGGTTCATCAAGAAAATCAGTCAAAAAATGAACCAGTTCATTGATATCAGGAGAAAGATTTCTCACATAATGGTCTGTATTAAATTTTTTTGATACAATATTTGAGTACTCTAATTCACTATATGATTTTTCTTCAAAACCAATCGAGAAGGTTTTAATTTTTTCCTTTGAAGCAGCCGACATCATCGCAACAATTGCACTTGAGTCAAGCCCTCCAGACAAGAATGCTCCAAGGGGAACATCTGATATCATCCGCATTTCAACTGACTCTCTTAAAAGAAATAAAAATTCTTCTTTTAATTCCTCAAATGATTTATTTTTCTTATCATGCAAATTATCTGTCAAATTCCAATATTTATTTATTTCTACCTTGCCATTTTTAACTAATAAATAATGTCCTGCGGGTAATTTTTTAATTGATTTAAATATTGAAAAAGGAGCAGGAATATATTCAAGAGTAAAAAAAAGGTCAACACTTCCCTTATCAAGTGTTCTATCAATCCCAGGATATTGCAAAATAGTCTTTATCTCTGATCCAAAAACTAAATTATTATCAGAGTTTTTACAATAGTATAAAGGTTTTATTCCAATATGATCCCTGGCTATGAGAAGACTATCATTTTTAATATCATAAATTGCAAAGGCAAACATACCTCTAAGTTTATCAATAAATTTTACACCATATTCTTCATAGAGGTTAACAATTACCTCAGTATCTGTTCCTGATCTGAATTTATAACCTTTGTCAATTAAATCATTTCTTAATTCTTTGAAATTATAAATTTCTCCATTGAAAGTAATCCATGAATTTTTAGAATATGACGGTAAGGGCATATGTCCAGTATTTAAGTCTATTATACTTAATCGTTTGACTGCAAGCCCTACTCTTTTATTATAATAAAAGCCTTCATCATCTGGTCCTCGATGAAGAATCTGGTCGTTCATTTTTTTTAAAACATTCTCATCCGCAATTGGTAGAGATTGTAAAAACCCACAAATTCCACACATTTTAATACACCGGTTCAATTAGTGAAAAAACGCCTAATTTCCTTTTATCATCCTTTGGTTTATTTTCAAAACGGGGAGATATCCATTCTTCTGATTTAATCTTCAAATAATAAATATATTTATTCTTCATTTTCAAACCTTTTATATTATAAAAAGATATCTCAACAAAACCATCTTTTGTTTTTCCAACTATTGTTTTATGCTCAATACTAAAAGTAAATTGATTTCTTTTAATTTTACTCCACAACCTCACAAAGAACTTTTTTACTGGTTTTTTTGTTGCAATAAATAATTCCAACTCCTTGTCCTTCAATGTCCAGAACCTATTCCCTTCAATTTTATGATAATTATCATTTAAAAAATAAACCCAGTATTTTGCAGGCTGTCCAAGTCTATTTTCAAAATCTACATATTTTCCAAACGCTCTTGGATTTTCATTTGTTGGCAATTTATCGTATTGTGTTTTTTCAGGTGGAAAAAGATTTATTGGAAGTGATGTCCCTGAAAACCTGGCATAAGCCGATCTATGATTGGCATCAGCATAAGTACCTGATAGAAACACTACAGCAATAATAAAAGGTATTAATGAATATTTCAAAATTCTTTTTTTATATCCTAAGAAAAAAAACAAAGGATATACACTGAAAAAGTACCTATTACCAATTGAACCACTTCCACCAAAATAATTATCCGGTGCCAATATCATATATGTCAACGAACCAAGAAAAACAGAGAATAACACAAAATAATCAGGTATTTCTTTTTTTTGGAATAAAAATAACAGCAAAACAAATATTGCAGGGAAAAAATATATAAATGCCCCTGTAAATCTACCAAAAATAAAATAAAAAAGATTGAAAAGCATCGCTTTTGGAGATATATAAAACCTATCCCAATAATCATCAAAACTCATTTTAAATCCATCTTCAAATACATAGGGCCTGACATTGACACCTTTTTTTATATTACCTTCTTTATCTTCAGGATATTCAAATGGATATTTCCCATGAAATGTACGCCTTTCACCACCCATGAATAATTTGTAATTCCATTCATCAGTCTGATACATATAAAGACCTGCCATTGCACTTGTAAAAACAATTGAAATTAGAGAAAGTATTATAAATTTTTTCCATTCTTTTCTATAAAGTAAAATAAGATATATTGCACCAATAGCTAAAATATTCGTTGGTTTAGAAAACGCAGATAAACTGAAAAATAAAGGTGATAAATAGAAAAACAACTTTCTTTTAAATGAATAAAAGAAAAAAAACAAGCCTGCAAACATTACAAAAAAATTAAACAAATCGGCAGTTATCCACCAGATATAAATTGGAATTACAGTAGCCAAAATAAAACCTGCTGAAAAGATCAGACTTTTTCTCTCCGAATGGAATTGCCGTAATAATAGAAATCCCATAAGTAATGAGAAAAAAATCATTAATCCATTAAAAAGCAAAATACCATTTACATCAAATGCCCTAAAAAATGGTGCTGCAAATAATGGGTAGACATAAGATTTTGCAAAAAATATCTTCCCGTCCTTTGTTTTTTTAAGAAAAAGCCCCATTGGTCCACCAGGGAAATATTCTCTAATTCTATTGATATCTTTTTTTGAATACTCTAAATCATAATCAAAGGCAAGGCTTTGAATGACAGAAAAATAAGAAGACTCATCTGAAAAAAAACCATACCTCTGTCTTTTTGCAATATCAGTTGAAAAGGAAAAGAAAATTATACTAAGTAAAAATAGAATAAAAAAATATTGAACTTTTTTATCCACTTAAAAAAAGTATTTGATACTAATTTAAAACAAATTAAAAGCTAGCTATTGCTTTGTCTTCGTCTTCAAATGTTTCAAAAACAGTGATTAATTTTGTAACAGAAAGAAGATCTTCTACTTTTTGAGTTAGGTTTATTATCTTTATTGAACCACCTGATTTTTTCACAGAAGTATATGATCTTACAACTTCTCCAAGTCCAGTTGAATCAAGATAAGGAACCTTAGCAAAATTTAATAAGATTTTTGTTTCTTTTGCTTCAATAAGAGCATTTATTTCATCTCTTAGAATATCAATGCCATCTCCAATTAGAATTTTTCCTGATAAATCAACTATTGCAACATCATTTGTTTTTCTTCTTGATAATTTCATACTATTTCTCCTTGTTTTATATTTTCATTTCCTAAAAAAAAGAATATCATACTAATAAGCATTATTCAATATCAAATGTAAAAAAAATTCGTATTCCTCTTTCTACTGCATTTATATTTATTTTTTCAGCAAGATTTATATATTGTTCACCACCCATTGCACTCATAGCAAGAAGCTTTCTCAATCCATTCTCAGTTAATTTATTAGCTTTTTTATTATTTAAAATAATATCGATTTTCCCTGTAAATGTCGTTTTGTCTGAGTCAAAGCTTCCTTCGAAATTACTTACATTATTCAAATCCATTTTAAAAGACTCATCTTTTTGTTCAAATAGCTTTTTGAAAATAGGAGATGAGGTTAAATAAAAGGTAAGTATTGGCTTTTTTTTTATAATTTTAAAAATAGAACTGAAATTTTTATTTGAAAAAATGTTTTTTTTATTTTTTTTGAAAATCTCCA
>JAOZTV010000048.1:0-3745 GCA_029939015.1 Candidatus Aminicenantota bacterium | reverse complement strand
CCAAGCTTATAAATATCTTTATAGTCAAATAATTGAAAAATTTTTTTTAAATTTACAGCTATAACATTCTTGGTATCAACAGGCACAAAAGAATAGGTAAAATCCTTTTTAACTTTACTACCTAATGGAGTTAAAAAAACAAGTAAGAGAATAACAATAATAACAAAGCAAAAGACATTTTTCTGTTTAAAAAACACAAACCCTCCTATAAAACAACAAATATTCTATCATATTTTAAAAAAAAACACATTGGGGGCTTTTTTTTATTGACTTTATTTTTTTTTATGAATATAATTTATACATCAATTATGAAAAGTGCAGAAAATATTTTATTGTTTATAAATTTAAAAAAAAATAGGTTAAAGGAATTATAAAATGGGAAAAACAATCGGCATAGACCTTGGAACAACTAACTCAGTAGTATCATTCTTTGATAAGGGAAAGGGCAAAATCATTTTAACAACAGAGGGCGATAGATTATTACCATCTGTTATAGGATTTACAAAAAACGGTGAACGTTTAGTAGGTAGCCCTGCCAAGAGCCAAATAGTAACAAATCCTTTAAACACAGTGCATTCTGTAAAAAGACTTATGGGTAAAAAGTTTTCAGAAGTTAAAAATGAAATTGATAAATTTGCATTTAAAATCATTCAAGGTAAAAACGACACTGTTAAAGTTCAAATTGAAGACATCTTCCTCTCTCCCGAAGAACTCTCAGCAATGATTCTTCAAAAGCTTAAAAAAATTGCAGAAACATATTTAGAAGAAGAAGTCACAGACACTGTTATAACTGTACCAGCCTATTTTAATGATTCACAAAGACAGGCAACCAAAGATGCAGGCAGAATTGCAGGACTTAATGTTTTAAGAATTATCAATGAACCAACCGCAGCATCACTTTCGTATTCCTTAAACCTAAGTAAAGAAAAAACAAGTATTCTGGTATATGACTTTGGTGGAGGAACTATTGACATTTCAATTCTTGAAATTGAAAACGATATAATTAAGGTGCTTTCAACTGCCGGTGACACCAATCTTGGTGGTAACGATCTTGATGAGTTATTGTCCAACCTCTTTATTAGTGAAATAAAAGATGAATATGGAATTGACCTTACAAGTAATAAAATGGCAGTTCAACGATTAACAGATGCAGCAGAAAATGCAAAAAAAGAACTTTCAGGTATGGATGCCTGTGAGATTAATTTACCATTTATTGCAGATTCAAAAAATGGTCCAATTCATTTCTTAAAATATATTACAAGAGATGAATTTGAACAATTAATTAATGTAAAAATAGATACAACTATTGAGATTTGCAAACAGGCTCTTATTAGTGCAAAAAAACAAACAGCTGAAATGAATGAAATTCTTCTTGTAGGTGGCACAACAAGAATACCCTTAGTCCAAAAAAAAGTAAAAGATCTATTTGGGAAAGAACCAAATAAAAAAATAAATCCTGATGAAATTGTTTCAATTGGTGCGTCAATACAAGGTTCAATTGTTAAAGGAAAGAGTAAAGACATACTACTTCTTGATGTAATACCACTCTCACTAGGCGTAAAAACATTTGGAGGAACTTTTACAAAAATAATTAAGGCAAACACAGTCATACCAATAAAAAAAAGTATGGTATTTTCAACCGCAGAAGATAATCAGAGAGAAGTTGAAATCAATATTTTTCAGGGAGAAAGAGCAATTGCAGAAAAAAACAAATTGCTTGGTAAATTTATTCTAATGGGTATTCCACAGGCCCCTAAAGGTATGCCAAGAATTGAAGTTTCATTTAGTATAGATATGAATGGAATTTTAAAAGTTACAGCCATGGACTTATCTACAGAATTATCTAAAGAAATCGATGTTACACAGTCAGGTTTATTAAAAGAAGAAGAAATTGAAAAACTTCAAAAAGAAGCTGAAAAATTCCGTGACATTGATAGGGAACAAAATAAATTAATTTCACAGAAGAACAAATTACTGAATTATGCTTATGTATTAGAAAAACAATTAAAAAACCTTGTCCTAAATAAAAAAATTAAAGATTTATGCAAGGCATTGATTTCAAGAACTAAGGACGAAATAAGGAAGAATAATCCTAAAAAGTTAGACCAATTAATGCTGGAATTGGAAGAAATGAAAAAAGACGTGGAAATAGCGGATAATAAATCTCCCGAAAGCTCTAATACAGAAGTAAAATTAAATGGAAAGGATCCTGACACAAAAGAATTAAAAGTAATTAAAAAAAAAGATGACACACAACCTCTTAAAGGCTTTGTTAATTAATAATACTTATAAACCTCCACTCAAAGGTTTATTCCGTCTATATCTGATTAGGTAAAAAGTACTAATTTTATGTTTTTTTGTACTAAATATAAATTTAAGACGATTTATTAAGAATACATATTTATAATTTCATATTAGGCCTAAATAATTTAGGTTAAAATAAGGAGATTATAATGACTAAAAAAATTAGTTTACTAAACGGTATTTTGTTTTTCTTTCTATTATTAACTTTATCTGCATCTTTTATCTTTGCAGAAATAGAAGAAAAAAAAACAAAAACATTTGATGTGAAAAATGGCGGAAAATTAGTAATGGCTGTAGAAGGTGGTTCTATTAATATTATAGCCAAAAGTGGAAGTAAGATGATTGTTGAGGTTATTAAGATAGCAAAAACTTCAAGTAAAGAAAAAGCAAAAAAGCTTTTTGATACTTACAAATTGGAATTTAACAAAAAGGGAAATGATGTACACATTGACGGTGAATTTGTTAGAAAAATTAAAAGACTGTTTCGCAATAATAATAAATTTTATTTAAAATTCATTATTACTCTTCCATCAAAATATGATCTGGATTTAAGGACTAGTGGTGGTAGTATTTCAGTAAGTGATCTTGAAGGAGATATTAAAGCAAAAACTTCAGGAGGAAGTCTAAAATTTAACTCTGTAATTGGAAATGTAAATGCAAAAACATCAGGTGGAAGTATTCGTATCGGTAAAGTAAAGGGAGAAGTAAAGGTTCATACATCAGGTGGTGGAATTTATGTCGAAGAAGTAATGGGAACAATTATTGCAGGCACTTCCGGTGGTTCTATTAAAGCATATATTTCAAAACAGCCAGCTGCAGATTGCAGTTTAAAAACATCTGGCGGTTCAATAAGTGTAAGTCTTGCCGGAGAATTAAAACTTAACTTATATGCAAGAACTAGCGGTGGAGGGATTAGTACAGATTTTCCAATTATTGTTAAAGGTAAATTAAGCAAAAATAAGCTAAAAACTGTTATTAATGGTGGTGGACCTGAATTAACATTAAAAACTTCAGGCGGAAGTATCAGGATTAAAAAGATAGATTAGTATTCAACCTTAATTGAGCAAAAATCGCTCATTTTAAGTTTAAAAAAGAGAAGGAGATGAATTTACCAATTTATACTCCTTTTCTTTATTTTTTAAAATTATGTTATTATTGATTGTTTTTCAAACCTTAATATCCAACACAGGTTATTACATTCCGAATTAGTTGAACCCAAACTCAGGATTCAAATCCGGAGGGATAGGGATTACAAACACTGATGTGTTTGCCCTACGGGTTGTTCACTTTGCTCCAATGCTAATTCAGGCATACTGAATTAGTTGAACCAGAACTTTGGGTTCAAAACCCGGAGGAAGTGGGATTTGAACCCACGGACCTGTTGCCAGGTCAACGATTTTCGAGACCGCCCCGTTCAGCCGCTCCGGCATCCCTCCGTTCT
>JAOZTV010000308.1 GCA_029939015.1 Candidatus Aminicenantota bacterium | reverse complement strand
AAAATAATTTGTTTAATGTCGCTTCCGGTGATATCTCTTTCACTAACGTAAAAAAATGAATAGTTACATTTAATTTTGGTTGAAGAAAGACATTTACCGTGTTATAACTCTTAATTGAGGAGAAATTAAATGAAATTTTTTATTATTTTTTTATTAATTGTATTTTTACCTTTTTGTGCAGGCGAGAAGAGCAAGAACAATAACGACGATACCAATAAGCAAATAAAAGAAAAGAAATTAAATGATGGGGTTTATGCAAGGCTGAACACAGAGAAAGGAATAATAATTATGTCACTTTTCTATAAACAAGCTCCTTTAAGTGTAGCAAATTTTGTTGGATTAGCAGAGGGTACAATAAAGAATAACGAAAAAAAAGTCGGTGTTCCCTTTTATGATGGAGTTCTATTTCACAGAGTTGTAAACGATTTTGTTATCCAAACCGGTGACCCACAGGGCGATGGAGAAGGTGGTCCGGGTTATAGTTTCCCTATTGAAATCAATCATAAGTTAAAGCATAATACAGCAGGAACACTTGGAATGGCAAGGGATTCTAATCCTGACACAAATGGAAGTCAATTTTATATTACACATAGACCTACGCCCCATCTTGATGGAAGTTATATAGTCTTTGGTAGAGTTGTTAAGGGTATGGATGTTGTCAATAAGATAGTAAAGGGTGATAAATTAAATAATGTAAAAATCATTAGAATTGGTAAAGAAGCAGAGTCTTATAAGGTAAATGATATTATGTTTGAAAAGCTAAGGCAATTACAATTACAGAAAAATAAGAAGCAAAAACAATTAAATAAGACTAAAGTAGATCTAAGAATAGACCAAATACTATCAATAATTGAAAAAAATGAATTAATCAAAACAGACGATGGATTAAAATACTTGATAATTAGAGAAGGAAAGGGAGAAAAAATCCAGGAAGGCAAAACTCATAAAGCAAAATATATCTCATTTTCTAAAGATAAGAGTAGAATTAGAAGTTCATACTTAAAAGGTGTCCCCTATCTTTTTAAATTTAAGTCTGAAAGACTTAGTAAGGGATTAAAACTAGCTTATGCTGACATGAAAAAAGGCGAAAAAAGAATAGTAATAATTCCACCATATTTAAATAAATCGCAATCAAAATCAAAAAAAGAAGACCCATATAAAATGCATCTAATATACGAGCTTGAAGTGATATTATAGTCTTTTCTACAATAATTTTTTCAGATCAAATATTTCAGGTTTATTATCATAAGCCTGTTTTTTATCCTCATAAACAGATACTTTTAGAATATTATTTTCTGGAATAAACTGAATTAAGTATAGGTTATCCCAACCTAATTTTGAGCAATTAGAATATTGTTTTGCAAACTCCCAATGTGATTTTTGGTTAAACGATTTCCCTTCACCTATATTTTTAATCACTGTATTATACCTGTCACAATAATTCATACTTTTATTTCTTCCTATCTCATTATTTGCTGAATATAAATTGTCACCTGGTATTTTTTTATTAAAACTATTTGATCTGAATGTATGATACGGTTTTGTTGGCGCAAGTTCAGCTATCATTGCAATTTGTGTGCTATCTTTCAACACTGAAGGTGCAGCCGCAGAAATAACAAAACCATCTCCAAATCCATTTTTGCTTTCTAATAAAGCATCTCTTACGTCTAAAACATTATTAATACCATCTTGATTTATATCATTTTTTTCAATAGATGATCTTTGAGCATACCATATTGGAATATAATTTTTCCCATTCTTAGCTTCTCCATGTTTTTTATCAATCAGGACATGTGCAAAAGCTCCAACACCATTTATATTTACAGCTGATAAGGTAGAAATCATCCCTGCAAATCCAATATTTACCCATGCTTGTTCATCTTTCTCAGACGGGACATGAAAGACTATTACAAAATTATTTATTATTGCAGGTGATGCTCCCCAATCCAGATGCCTTGTAATAATAGTTTTCCCATCCAATTCAGTACCCTTAGTAGCTTCCCCCCAACTGATAAAACTTGAACAACCTAATTTTTTCATATTTGATTTACCTAGACCAGACACATCAAGAAAAGCCCCCGTTAATAATATATCTATCTTATCAAATTCTTTCTTAAAACCTGAATATTTCATACCAGCAATTATACCTTCTGCCTCTTTTAGATATTCTTTGGAAATAATAAAATTGCCTTTTGCAATAAATAATTCTTTTGCCTTATTATATTTATCTCCAAAATATTTCTGTATATAATTTTTTGAAAGATCATATATTTTATCAGCAAGAAGATAGCCATAGGCATAACCTCTTTCATAATGATTACCCCAAACCTTTATAGCCTTTAAATTATTAGCAGTTTTTATAACATTCCCATTAACTGTCCTCTTAACAGACCTTGTAAATCCTGCAATAGTAAATACTAATAAAATTATTAAAATTAAAATCTTTTTCATAATTCCTCCATTTTATATAGCTTAGCCAAAGAGTTCAAAACACCAAAATTCAATTAATATTCAATATATTTTTAATCTCATTTTCTAATAATCCGGTAATATCAAAAATCTCTTCTGTTTTATATCCCTTATTAAACATCTTAACTACAAGTTCTTTGTTTCTTTCTGTTATTCCTTCTTCTCTTCCTTTTTCTCTTCCTTTTTCTTCTGCTTCATGTTTAGCTGTGTCAATTACATTATTCAAATCTCTATATCTTTTTAGACTTGACTCATACGCTCTTACTTCTTCTTGAGTAAATTTTGCAATTTCTGCTGTCTTAAATAATTTATCGAATATTTTTTCTTGTAATTTATTAGGAATACGTTCAAATCTATGAAGATTTTTTAAAACAAATAACCATTTGTCAAAATGTGTTTTCAGTTCATTTTCTGTTTTTGTAAATTTTGGCATTTCAAGATATATATAGGTCAATTTTTCATAGAATATTGATTTTTGTTTTGTATCCATTAATTTAACTTCATAAAGAAATTTATCTTGCTTTTCTTTATTTTCTTCAAATACAAAATCAAGAATTCCAATAGTATAAACAGCATTTAATTCATAATCCCAGTCACCTCTTTTCCCTTGTTCCTGAATTGGAAATGTTGAATAATATACACTCCTGTCTTTAAAAAACCTCTGTTTTGCTTTTTGTAATTCAACTATAAATTTTTCGCCCTCTTCGTTCTCACAATAAAGATCAAATATAGCTTTTCTATCTATTTCAGTATGCCCAATATGCTCTGTCTTTAAATAAGTAAGTTTGGTAATAGGAGCCTGTTTGCCTTTTAGTAATACATTAAGAAAATCAATCAATAAATCTTTATTTGGTTCTTCACCAAAGAGTTTCTTAAAACCATAATCAGTAAAAAAATTAACATATTTTTCTTTATACATGTTGTACTCCTACAAAACGTTTTAGTTCAAGGCTTTAGGCTCAAAGCTTTAAACTATATTAATATTAGAATTATTTAAGAATTTTGTCAACTTTTAGAATTAATCAATTTGTTTTAAATTGCTTAGATTTATAGTTATAATGTTTTACAAGAATTTTGTCAACTTTTTTCATCTGGTTTGTTCTTTTTTTTTCTCTGTTCATTTTTTACCTAAATTTAACGATTGTTTTGGATGAAGAGGTTAAGAATGTTGTTACTAGAAGGTTTTGCAAAAACCGCAGGCATACTAATAAGTATGTCGAGGATTTTTGTAAAGCCTTATAGTGCAACAGGCTTT
>JAOZTV010000307.1 GCA_029939015.1 Candidatus Aminicenantota bacterium | reverse complement strand
GATACTCTGGTAATAAACGGTGTTGAATGTGAACCTTATCTGACTTCCGATCATAGAATAATGCTTGAAAAGGCAGATGAAATTCTTGTTGGTATCAATATTATGAAAAAAGCTGGAAATGTTGATAGGGCAATTATTGGAATTGAGGCAAATAAACCTGATGCAATAAAAATATTAACAGAAAAAGCTTCAAAATATGAAAACATAGAAGTTGTGGCTCTGAAAGTTCAATATCCTCAGGGAGCTGAAAAACAATTAATTAAATCTGTTTTAAATAGAGAAATTCCAAGTGGAAAACTTCCTCTTGATGTTGGATGCATTGTAAATAATATCGGAACTGCTCTTGCAGTCTATGAGGCTGTTCAAAAAAACAAACCTCTCTTTGAAAGGGTTGTAACTTTGACAGGAAAAAAACTAAAAAATACAGCAAACTATATGGTTAGGGTTGGCACTCCTGTTAAGGAGCTTTTTACAGCCTTAGGAGAAGAGCTTCCTGAAAATTCAGCTAAGATAATTTCAGGTGGACCAATGATGGGTAAGGCTGTATCGACACTTGATATTCCTGTAACAAAGGGAACTTCCGGAATTTTAATTTTTGATAAATCAGAGGCTAAAAGGGCAGAACCGCAAAATTGTATAAGATGTGGAAGATGTATCACTGTTTGTCCAATGGGATTAGAACCGTATCTATTAGAAAAATTATCAGAAAAAGAAAACTATGAGGAATGTTTAACACAGGATATCGTTGACTGTATTGAATGTGGTTCCTGTAGTTATACCTGTCCGTCTGCAAGACCTCTACTTGACTATATTAGGTTGGGTAAGGGTAATGCAATGGGCATTTTAAGGGAAAGGAGTAAAAAATGAATCAAAAATTAATAATCTCTCTCTCTCCTCATGTAAAAAACAATGAATCAGTTCAGAAAATTATGTGGGGAGTTGTAATCGCACTCTTTCCTGCACTTCTTGTTTCTGTTTACTTCTTCGGGTTTTCTGCCTTAAAGGTAGTTATTCTTGGAATTGCTTTTTGCATAGGCTTGGAGTTTTTAATACAAAAATTTATTACAAAGGAAAAAATCACAGCATTTGATGGCTCCGCAGCAATAACTGGCTTATTACTGGCTTTTAATGTACCAAGTTCAGTCCCATGGTGGCAACTACTTGCAGGCTCAGTAATGGCAATTGGAGTTTCAAAACTGGCATTTGGTGGACTGGGCAAAAACCCATTCAATCCAGCATTAATTGGTAGAGCTTTCATGCTTGCAAGTTTTCCAGTTCACATGACTTCATGGCCTAATCCTCTTGAAAAACTCTGGAGTTTTGCTGATGCTGCAACGAGTGCAACGCCTCTTGGCGTATTAGCCGAAGAGGGAGCAAAGGCGGCTGAAAATATTCCGGCAATGGATCTTCTAATAGGCAATATCGGTGGTTCAATCGGGGAAGTATCAGCAATAGCAATTCTTCTCGGTGGTATATATATGCTTTACAAAAAAATCATTACCTGGCATATCCCTGTTACCTATCTTCTTTCACTCGCAGGTTTTACAGGAATATTCTGGCTTGTAAATCCTGATAAATTTGCAAATCCTGTTTTTCATGTTCTTGCAGGTGGTGCAATGCTAGGTGCATGGTTTATGGCAACGGATATGGTAACAAGCCCGATGACTACCAAAGGTCAGATTATTTTTGCTATCTTTGGCGGAATACTCTGTGGCGTTATCAGGCTATACGGTTCATATCCTGAAGGTTGTTCCTATTCAATACTCATTATGAATGCCTTTGTTCCTTTAATAGACAAATATACCGTTCCAAAGAGATTTGGAAAGGAGGTTAATTATGGCTGAAAAAAAGAAAAAAATGGCTTCAAGTTTTCCTAATATGGTATTAATTCTTACCCTTATATCTGTAATTGCTGCTCTCTCTCTAGGCTTTGTATATACAATTACCAAAGAACCCATTGCAAAGGCAAAAATTGAAAAAAAGAATAAGGCTATTGAGGCTGTTTTACCCAAATTTGAGAATAAAGAAGAGAAAAAATTTGATGCTTCAATTATACATATTGCAAAAGATAAAGATGGTAACTATGTTGGTGCAGCTGTTGAATCAGAAGCAATGGGCTTTACTCAGGAAGTAAAACTCATGGTAGGTTTTGATAAAACAGATAAGATAGTTAAAATATCTGTAGTAGAGCAGAAAGAAACTCCTGGGCTGGGAACTAAAATGGAAGGAGAATGGAAAGATCAGTTCAATGGAAAAGATCTTACCGTTTTTAAACCTATGGTTAAAAAAGATAAGGGTGATGTGGATTCAATAACTGCCGCAACAATAAGTTCAAGAGCTTTTTGCAAGGCAGTAAAAATTGCTTATACCAATCTTAAGTTAAATAAACCAAAGTTTTTAAAAACAGAACCCAAGAAAGAAATAAAAAAAATTGAAGAAAAAATTGAAATAAAAACTGAAGAAATCTCAGAAAAGAAAACAGTCAAAGCTAAGGGAGGTAAATAATGAGCCTTACAAAAGAATTTATAAGGGGTGTTATTAAAGAAAACCCCGTATTTGTCCTATTGCTTGGAATGTGTCCAACTCTTGGTGTTACAGGAAGTGCAGAAAACGGACTTGGAATGGGACTTGCAACCCTTGCTGTTTTAGTAAGCTCAAATATAGTTATTGCATTAATTAAAAACTTTATCCCAGATAAGGTTAGAATTCCTGCATTTATAATTGTAATAGCAAGTTTTGTTACAATAGTTGAACTTTCAATGGAGGCATTTTTACCAGACCTTTTCGAAGCTCTCGGTTTATTTATACCATTGATTGTTGTAAATTGTCTCATACTTGGAAGAGCTGAGGCTTTTGCTTCAAAAAACGGTGTTTATAAATCAATTATAGATGGTCTGGTAATGGGATTAGGATTTACTTTTGCATTAACATTACTCGGTGCAACAAGAGAAATTCTTGGCTCAGGAGCAATTTTTGGCTTCAAATTTGTAGCAAAAGATGCAACAACAATGCTTCTGTTCATACTACCTCCAGGTGCTTTTATCGCCCTTGGATTCTTAACTGCATTCATAAATAAACTGAGCACCAAAAAATCATCGGCACAACCGAAATAGGAGATTACGAATATGGAATATTTTAATTTAATAATAATAGCAATTTTTGTTAATAATGTTGTACTTGTCCAGTTTCTCGGAATTTGTCCATTTCTTGGTGTAAGTACAAAGGTCTCAACGGCCGCAGGAATGTCTGCCGCCGTCATGTTCGTTATGACCCTTGCAACAATCGTTACTTATGTCATTCAGCAATTCGTCCTAAATAAACTCGGACTTGGGTTTTTACAGACAGTAACTTTCATTCTAGTCATTGCGTCTTTAGTTCAAATGGTTGAGCTGGTATTAAAAAAAGTCAGCCCAGTACTATATCAGGCTCTCGGTGTTTTTCTTCCACTAATTACTACAAACTGTGCAATTCTTGGTGTTGCAATACTTGTAATAAAAAAAGACTTCAACCTCGTTCAAGGTGTTGTTTATTCAATAGCAACTGCAATTGGTTTTGCATTAGCCTTAGTAATTTTTGCAGGTATCCGAGAAAGACTTGAAATGTACGACATGCCTAAAGCAATGAAAGGAGCACCAATAGCCCTAGTAACAGCAGGACTCTTATCATTAGCATTCATGGGCTTTACAGGAATGAAGTTTTAACGATCACAGATCATAATCATAAAAAAATAT
>JAOZTV010000306.1 GCA_029939015.1 Candidatus Aminicenantota bacterium | reverse complement strand
TGTCTAAATATGAAAGTGATGAAAACAAATCCCGGCAGGATCTTGTTTCTGAACTTAAAAAGTTAAGACAGGAATTTGTTAAATCAGATGAGATATTTAGAAAGACTGAAGAAAGATATAGCGAAATAATAAAAAATACAACAAATTGCTTAGCTGTTTTTAAGCCTATAGATGATGGGGAGAATTTTGTATTAATTGAATTTAATCCCATGGCTGAAAAAACAGAGAAAATCACAAAAGAAGAAGTGATTGGAAAAAAAGTTACTGAAGTATTTCCAGGAGTAGTGGAGTTTGGACTTTTCAAGGTTTTTAAAAATGTATATAAGTCAGGAAAACCTGAAAACTTTCCTATTAGAATCTATAAAGACGATAGGATAGAGGGATATAGAGAAAATTATATATATAAATTGTCAACAGGTGAAATAGTTTCTGTTTATAAGGATGTCACAGAGCGTGTTAAAGAAAGTGAAAATAAAAAAAAACTTGAAGACCAGCTCCAACAAGCCCAAAAAATGGAGGCAATAGGCACACTTGCTGGTGGTATCGCTCATGACTTTAATAATATACTGGGCGTTATAATGGGTTATACTGAACTGACTTTGGATGCTCCAGGGGATGTTAAAAATACTATAAATAATTTAAATAAGGTAATGAATGCTTCTGGGCGGGCAAAAGAAATGGTGCAGCAGATCCTTTCTTTTAGCCGAAAAAGTGATAAAACTATGAAACCCTTAAATATTGGAAATGTTATTAAAGAGGTAATTGCTTTTCTAAGATCATCAATCCCTGCAACTATAGAAATAAAATCTGATATAGAAAAAGGCATGGGATTGATATTTGGCAATTCTACTCAGATCAATCAGATACTTATGAATCTATGTACAAATGCATCACATGCGATGAAAGATGATGGCGGAATGCTGAAAATAGGTTTAAAAGAGATTGAACTTGAAAAGGATAATTCTTCTCTATTAGGTCTTGAGCCAGGAACATACCAGCAACTTTTTATAAGTGATACCGGTACAGGTATAAAGAAGGAAATAATAAACCGCATTTTTGAACCATATTTTACAACCAAGAAGGAAGGAGAAGGCACAGGAATGGGACTTGCTGTTATTTATGGAATTATTAAACAGCATAAAGGAAATATTAAGGTCTATTCAGAGCCTGGAAAAGGTACAGTTTTTAATGTATATTTTCCTGTTTTGGAATCAAAAAAAATAGAAAAATTAGAGAGAAATCAGGAAAGTGTAATTCGGGGAAACAATGAGGTGGTCTTATTAGTAGATGATGAAGTTTACCTGGTAGAACTTATTTCTGCAATGTTAAAAAAGCTTGGATATCAGGTTGAGAGCAGGGTAAGCAGTATTGATGCACTTGAAGCTTTTAAAGCAAATCCAGATAAATATGATTTGGTTTTGACTGATATGACCATGCCTAATATGACAGGGATTAAGTTAGCAGCAGAGATTCATAAAATAAAACCCGATATACCGGTGGCTCTTTGTACAGGCTTCAGTGACAGTATCAGTGAAAGTAATTTTAAATCTATGGGCATAAGTGAGTTGATTATGAAGCCTGTAGTAAAAAAAGAGCTTGGAGAAGCTATCAAAAGAGCTCTAGGATAGGATCCTATATAAAAAAGAAGTAATTAAAATCTAATCTGGCATAACCAGAACCAAATTTGTAAATAATAATTATAAAAAGAGGCTCTCCATCAGAAATATGAGAATGTAATTTTACCTCCATGAGTTTATCCTTATTCCGCCCATCCGCCAACTTTAAAAGAAAAATTATTTACTCAATTTTAGCAACTCACATTAAAATGTAACACATTGTTAATGTTCAGACAGACAAAAATTGTCCTGCGGAGCATAAATAATTTTTCTTTGTTAGGCTACTTGAGGCTCCATAAGGCTAAACTCATTCCGGTATCTTGTATTGTATTATTTTTCTTATCCATACATTCTGGTTGAGAACCAAAAAAAATATGAATTTTTTTCTTGACTTATTAAATGATATATTGTATATATGTACTTATGAAATTATGTAACAACTAAATAAAGAAAATGCATAATAAAAAGGAGAAAAAATGGAAATAACAGCAAATCAATTTTTAGATTGTTCAGGACTTTCATGTCCAATGCCAATTCTTAAACTTGCTAAACAAATGAAGTCAATGGAAGTTGGACAAGTGCTTGAAATGATTGGTACAGACCCGGGTTCAAAAAAAGATATTCCAGGTTGGTGTGAAAAAAAAGGCAATGAACTTTTAGATGTTGTCGAAGATGATGGAGCATATAAATTTTACATTCGTAAGAAAAAGTAATATTGTTGAAAGTTAAAAGTTGAAAATTGAAAGTTAAAAACAATAGAATGTAGGGGCGAATCTATGTGTTCGCCCTGCTCTTATTAATAGATTATGTCTAAATATTAATAAGATCGGGATAGACACCAAGGTTTGCTTTACAAAAGAATTATTATATTGAAAAGGAGAATATATATGTCAGAAGATAATGTAGAGAAAGGTTCTTTAGGGAAATTAAATGAAACATTTTTTGGAAAAACATGGCCTGTATGGGTAGGTGGTATCTTATTAGGGTTACTTAATATATGTCTTTTCTTATTTAAAGCTCCCTGGGGGGCAAGTGGTGCGTATATGAACTGGGGGCAGAATGCCTATCAGTGGTTGGGAATTTTTGATACACCGAACCTAATGTCTCCTGATAAACATTTTTATAGTATTCTTGCTTTGATGACCCTTATGGGTGCATTTGCGGCAGCTCTGATGTCTAAAGAATTTGGACTTAGAATTCCATCAATAGGTGAGCTTATTAAAGGACTTTTTGGGGGAGTATTGATGGCAATTGGAGCAACTGTTGGAATTGGTTGTACGATTGGAGGATTTTTCAGTGGTTGGGCGGCACTATCAGGTGGTGCTCTTGTATTTGCAATAGGTCTAGTTGTTGGTACATATATTGCATTAAGATATCTGATTTGGGAAATGGATAAATTTCCAAAAATCAGTTCGGGTAAAACCCATTCTTTTCTAATGGGTACAACTAAGAGACATGGGAAATGGCAGCCATTTGCAGGCGTAATTGTTATTATTTTAGCATTTGTGATTTCTGCAAGTTATAATATGCCTTTGATGAGTTGGTTTGTTATTATTGGCTTATTTATTGGTATGATATGCCAGAGATCAAGGTTTTGTGTTGTAGCATCAATTCGTGATCCATTTATGACTGGTGAGTCTAAACTTCCTATTGGAGTTATGGCCGGTATATTAGTTAGTCTTTTTGGCTTTACTATAATAAAACAAATGGGTATTGGAGTTGCCAATCCTGAAGCTGCCAGATTATTAGAAATGACAGCAGTTTATTCAAACTTCTGGCTTAGAGCTCTAATTGGTGGTTTTATTTTTGGATTGGGAATGACCGTTGCAGGTGGATGTGCAGTAGGTACACTATGGAGAATGGGTGAAGGACAGGTTAAATTATGGTTTTCATTTTTAGGATTTGCTCTTTTTGCACCAATTTCAAAGATGTTTATTGTCCCTTTTGTAAAAAATATGCTTCCTCATTCTACAAGACATAAACTGTTTCTACCTGATTTAATAGGCTATGCAGGTGCAGTTGTTGTATTTCTTATAATAATTCTATTATGGTATATGTTTGTAAAGTGGAATGAACGGACTGAAAAATTTACCGTTTTATAGGTAAAAATTTAAAAATAAAAT
>JAOZTV010000305.1 GCA_029939015.1 Candidatus Aminicenantota bacterium | reverse complement strand
TAGAATTACTTAATTCATTTAAACAATAGGATAAAATAGATGCTTAAAGAAAAAAATTATACATATTTTAAGGAAAACCCGGATAAACGGATACTCTTCTTTTTTGACCCGGAAAATGAACATCATGAAGAGGTTGAAGAGTTGGAAAAGAGTGGGATCGAAGTTGTCTGGGCAGGTTCAGGTTTTTTTAAATTAAAATACAGGCTTGAACATGAATTGAAGGATAAAAAGGTCTTTCTCTATTTTAAAAGTCCCGAGCCTTCGGGAGTGGACAGGCATGAGTATGCCCTTCTAGATCTTCTGGTTGCCAATAAGGTACTCAGGCTTGATCTTGTATCCGAGTTCATTGAGGAGTTTAACCTTAATGCCGGCCATAGAGAGATCATAAAAAAATATAGAGATGTTTTAAAGACTAAAGCTGTAAAAGCTTTCCTTTCAGGGATTTTGAATTCTCATGATCTTACTCAAAACAGTATTGAACCGGCACTTATTTCTTATATACTTGATCTTAAAAAGATAGGGAGTCCTGAACTTATCCTTGCAGGGATTATGAGCAGGAGTCTTGATGAAGCTAAATTATCACGGTCAATAGACAGGATAATAAAACTGGGGCTCGATAAGAGGATCCTTCACTGGATCAGTAATTTTTTTGATTATACGGCAGAGAATTTTAATATAAATACAGTTAGGGAAATTATAAACCGGTTTAAGTATAACTTGATCACAGGGAAACTTGAAGCTGATAAAGGGGATCCTTATACTTCCTTGAAGATAGGTAATTTTCTTGAATTTGAAAAGATGAAAAAGGTCTTCTGGGAATGGCAGAAGAGCAGCCTTTTATCAGAGCATCTTTATGAAGTTCTTGAAAAGAGTGGATCTGAGATAAAAGAGGAAATAATATATGAAAGATACGGCAATGATTCAGATTATGGCCTGTTGACAGAGAAATTAAAACTTATATTCCTTGAAGAGATAATTGAAGAGATCAGGGAGTTTCCGGAAAAAGCAGATAAAAAACTGACTAAATTATCAGAAGGTGATATGCGTAATATTGAGTTAAATAATACTGTTTCATTTTTAAAGATATCTATTATGTTCATTATTCGCTTAAATGTTATAAAGACCTTTCGTTTTAATTCTCTTGAAGATTATGTCAAAAAATATAGTGAGGATCTTTATAAGATCGATATGTTTTTTAGAAGAGGACAGGTGGCCTATGGGAAAGTAAACGCTGGTACGCTTGATACCCGTGTAGATATTGATGGATTTGTTAAAAACACCTTCTATAAAATGTATACTGAATTTCTGATAAAATTGAATAATGAGTGGCTGGACTGTGCAAAAAGAGAGGAATACAAATTTAATTCCATTGATACTGATCAGCAATCAGGTTTTTATAATAAATATCTTAAGAATGAATCAGTAAAGGTAGCTGTCATTATCTCTGATGCTCTAAGGTATGAATCCGGAGTGGAACTTTTACATGAGCTTCATAAAGATCCAAAAAATGAGGCACAGATTGGAACAATGTTATCATCGGTTCCCACTGATACTGATATAGGAATGACTAATCTTTTACCACATAAAAGCATAGAATATGACAATGGGAAGTATTTTATTGATGAGATAGAAACTGTATCTTCAAAACGAGGAAAAATATTAAAAAAATATAAAGAGGATTCAGAGACTATAACTTATAATGGATTTAAAAGACTTGGCTTATTAACTGAAGCAAGGGAATTATTTAAAAAAGATCTTGTTTATATTTATCACGATACGATCGATTCTGCAGGTCATGGTGGTACAAAGGTCTTAAAAGAGGTTGGGACTGCAGTTGAAGAACTTTCAACACTGATAAAGAAATTACATTCTTCTTTAAATGTAACAAAGGTAATTATTACAGCAGATCATGGATTTATATATCTTCCTGAAAAGGTAGAGGATCCTATGAAGGAGGATGCTCCTGTAAATGAAAGTATAAAACTGAGTAAACGATATATACTGACAGATAAAAAAATTGACAGGATCAATAATCATTTTTTTCCTTTAAAAAATGCTTCTATTATTAAAAATGATCTTCAAGTAATTCTTCCTAATGGTATTAATAGATTCAGGATTAAGGGAGGATCATCTGACAGGTATATGCATGGAGGCGCCAGTCTCCAGGAGATGATTATTCCAGTCATTGAAAGCCGTAGGAAAAAGGAAGACATTTCTGTAAAAGTATCTATTAAAATGGTTAGCAGGGAACTGAAGATCCTGTCAGGGATCCTTAAATTCATACTGATCCAAGACAAAAAGGTCAGCATGACCCATAAACCCTTGAAGATCAAAGCCGGGATCTATAATGGAACAGAACCGGTTTCAGATCTTGTATATTATACATTTGAGTCAACTTCGGACCAGGCTTCAGTCCGGACTGCTTCTCTCTCAATCTCACTGAACTCTGAAGCCTCATCATTAAGGGTTCTGAAATTAAGAATATTTGACATAGACGATGACCTGAACCCTCTTATTGAGGAACAGGTGATAAATAAAACATTAATTGAAAAGGATGAATTCTAATGGATTATAATGAAAAAGTAAAAAACTATTTTGAAGGTAAGGTTGTAAGAAAAGATCTGACCAATCTGGTTAAGGTGAATGCTTTTGTACCAATTTATGTACTTGAATATCTACTTGGGCAGCATTGTGCTTCTGATGATACTGAAATTATTAAAGCTGGAATTGATAAGGTTAAAGGGATAATAAGCAAGAATTTTGTTCATAGGGCTGATGCTGAATTTATAAAATCACAGATCAGAGAGGCTGGAGAATTTAAGATAATAGACAAGATATCTGTTAAATTAAATGATAAAAAGAATATCTATGAGGCAGATTTCACTAATCTGGGGATCAAATCCGTACCGATCAGTGACCAGATCATCAGGAAGAATAAGAAACTGCTGACCGGTGGAGTCTGGTGTATAATTTCGATAGGTTTCTCCCATGAAGATGGTATAGAAATCAGATGGTTAATCGAATCCGTAAAACCAATACAAATATCAGGCGTTGACCTTGAGGAATATAAAAAATCAAGAAAAGAATTCAATTCTGAAGAATGGATGGATCTTCTTTTACATACAATAGGCTTAAAACCTGAACTGTTTAACAGGAGAGGGAAGTTTATACAACTATCCAGGCTTATAACTCATGCTGAGAATAATTATAATTTTATTGAACTTGGGCCAAAAGGAACAGGAAAATCTCATATATTCTCAGAGCTTTCACCTCATGGAGTGCTGGTTTCCGGAGGGGATGTAACCAAAGCAACTCTGTTCATTCACAACACGAAAAAACAGCTAGGGCTTGTCGGTTATTGGGATATTGTTGCCCTTGACGAATTTGAACAGGAAGATAAGGGGGCTAAGAAAACGGATGGTGATCTTGTTAAGATCATGCAGAACTATATGGCAAATAAGTCCTTTAACAGGGGAAATGAAACCTATAGTGCAACTGCTTCAATGGCATTTGTAGGCAATACAAAAAGATCCGTTCCCTATATGCTTAAACACTCCCACCTATTTGAATCTATTCCAGCAGGTTACCTTAAAGGTGCTTTTCTGGACAGAATTCATCTCTATGTACCAGGATGGGAGGTCCGTATTTTAAAGGATTCAGACTTTTCAAGTGATTTTGGTTTTATAGTTGATTATCTTGCAGAGATCTTAAAAGAAATGAGAAATTCAGACTATTCAAATCTAATTGAAAAATATGTCGAATTTG
>JAOZTV010000047.1:2167-13336 GCA_029939015.1 Candidatus Aminicenantota bacterium | reverse complement strand
AAATTACAAAAATTTGACTTTTATTTTTTTTTATTTTATAATTAATATGTTTAATAGTTAAATTATGAAAAAGCCAAATAATTTGAAGAAAATCATCTTAGTTGATGATGATAAAGACATCCGTTTCACACTGGAAAATTTATTAATAGATTATGGTTACACAGTTGTTTCAGTTGAAAATGGCAAGGAGGCTCTTAAAAAACTTAAAAACAATAAATTTGATTTAATTATTTCAGACATTCTTATGCCTGTAATGGATGGATATCAACTTTTAAAAAATTTAAAAGATAATAATAAATTAAAAAATATTCCATTTGTATTCTTTACAGGTACATATACAGATAAGAAAGATAAAGAGCTTGCAATAAAACTTGGTGCTGACAAATATATCGAAAAGCCCCTTGAATTCGAAATATTTATAAAAACTATACAGGGTATTATAGAAGATAATAAATCAGGTAAATTAAAACCAAAAAAACCGGCATTAGAACAGGAAGAAGTAATACTAAAACTTTATAGTGGACAGTTAGTACATAAATTAGAAAAAAAACTAAAAGACCTTGAAACAGAAATAATACAACGAAAGAAAGCAGAAAAAGCATTACAGGAGAGTGAAGAAAGATACAAAAATATCATTGAAAATTCGCAATTAGGAATGCTTATAATTAAGGATAAGCCTATTAGAATTAGTTTTGTAAATACTCCAATGGAAAAATTATCCGGATATACATCAGATGAAATAATGCATTTTACTCCTGATAAAATTATTTCTACAATTCATCCTGAAGACAGAAAAGCATTATTTAAAAACTTCAAAGCCCGTATTAAAGGGGAAATTTTCTCAACAAATCATAAATTTAGACTAATTATAAAAGACAATGACATTAGATGGATAGAGATGTTTAGTACACTTATAACATATAAGGGTTCACAAGCTATTCAAAGTACTTTTTTAGATTATACAGAAAAAACACAGATTGAAGCATTAATGATAAAAACCTCCCGGATGGAAGCAACAACAACCTTAGCTACAGGAATTGCTCATGACTATAATAATCTAATGGTAGGTGTACTTGGTAATGCAGAACTATTAAAAATGCAATTTACTAAAAACCTAAAAATAGCAAATAAACTTAATACTATCGCAAATAATGCAAAAAAAGCTGGTGAATTATCACAACAATTAATTGCCTTTGCAAGGGGTGGAAAGTATAATCCCCAAATATTAAATTTAAATAATATCATTAAGGATACCCTGCATCTTAATGAACAGTCATTCCCTACGAAGGTACACATTAAAAAAAAATTTGATCCAGAGCTATCCAATATAGAAGCCGATCTTTCACAAATGAATTATGTAATAATGAATTTATGTAAAAATTCAATTGAAGCAATTAATAAAAAAGGGCAAATTTTATTATCTACAAATAATGTCGAAATTAATAATGAATTAGCATCTTCAAAAACAGAATTAGAAGTAGGACAATATGTTTGCTTCACTATCGAAGATACCGGCTGTGGTATTGACAAAGAAATATTAACTAAGATTTTTGAACCATTCTTTAGTACAAAATTAAAAGGAAGAGGTCTTGGACTTGCTGCAATTTTTGGTATTATTGAAAATCATAATGGATATATTTCAGTTGATAGCAAAAATGGGTCAGGGACAACTTTCAAAATATTTCTGCCTGCTATTGAGTCATCTGAACCTGAAATTCAAGTTGAACAAAAATCCGAAAATAAAATCCCAATTGGAAATGAGACTATTCTTATAATTGATGATGAACCAGATATCCTTGATGTTGTTCAAAGCATCCTTGAGGATTTTGGATATCATATTCTTATAGCTAATAATGGGAAAGAGGCTCTGGATATTGCTGATAAATTTGATGGGGATATTCACCTTGTCATTTTAGACATGTTCATGCCTGTTCTGGATGGTACAGAAACATTTCACTTATTAAAAAAAGCTATTCCAAACCTAAAAACTATTATATGCAGCGGATTTGAACTCGATTCAAAGGCTCAGTCACTTTTAAATTCCGGTGCTAATTCCTTTATACAAAAACCATTCACATTAGAAAAATTAGTCAGGGAAGTAAGAAGAATTTTAGATGTTTAATTGATAATAAATTTTTAGGGAAATTTCTTGTTTTTTTTTTTATTATTTCACTTGTTTATTATTTAACAACATTGCTTTTTTTTTGTATTTATGATATTTCATTTTATAAAATTTATATATTTTATATAAAATGGAGGTATCTATGAATTATAAGATTTTAAGTTTAAAAATTGACGAAAATGTTGGAATAATTACAATAAGCAGACCAGAGGCTATGAATGCTTTAAATTCACTATTTTTTAATGAGATGAATTCTATGATTTCTGAAATTTCTGAAAATGATGCAATTAAGGTTGTAATTATTACAGGAGAAGGAAAGGCCTTTGTTGCAGGGGCAGATATTGCCGAGATGGTTGATAAGACGCAAAAAGATGGAGAAATTTTTTCAAAAATTGGTCAGAAATGTTTTAGAGATATTGAGCTTCTTAAAAAACCAGTTATTGCAGCTGTTAATGGATTTGCCCTTGGTGGTGGCTGTGAACTTTCTATGGCTTGTGATATCAGAATAGCAAGTGAAAAAGCAAAATTTGGACAACCTGAGGTTAATTTAGGTTTAATACCCGGCTTTGCAGGAACTCAAAGATTATCAAGAATTACTGGTATGGGTAATGCTCTATTACTTTTAATGACTGGAGACATGATAAAGGCTGATGAAGCATTAAGAATAGGTCTTGTTCAGAAACTTGTAGAACCTGAAGAATTAATGAATGAAACAATAAAGATTGCAAAAAAAATTGCTTCAAAAGGGCCAAGAGCTGTACAGCTTGTAAAAGAGATAAGCCGTAAGGGTTATGAAACAGATTTTGACAATGGAAGCAGACTAGAAGCTATAAATTTTGGAACTCTTTTTGAAAATGAAGGTACTGAGGGTATGAAGGCCTTTTTAGAAAAAAGAGAAGCAAAGTGGTAATATTAATAAAGAGGAGATAAACTTATGACATATAAAGAGAGATTAAAAAATGTAACAGTTCTTGGAGCTGCCGGCAAGATGGGAAGTGGCATACTTCTTTTAACAGCAGTTGAAATGACAGATTTAAGCTTTAAAAAAGAAAATAAGGGAAATGAATTTGTTCTAAATGCAATGGATATTTCTCATAAGGGACTTTCAGGTTTAATGGAATATTTACGTATTCAAGTTAGAAAAGTGGCTGAAAAAAAGACAAATCTTCTAAGAAAGATGTATGAAGACAGAGCAGACCTTATTGAAAATGGAGAAATAATAGACCAATATGTTTTTGATGTATTAAATACTGTAAAGCCAACTACACGGATGGAAGCTGCTTATGATTCTACTCTAATCTTTGAGGCAGTTAGTGAAAATCCTGTTTTAAAAACAAAATTGTTTAAACAAATACTTGATAATAATAAAAATGACCCATGGTTCTTTACAAATACTTCATCAGTTCCTATTGGGCAACTTGATAAGGAATCTAACTTGAATGGTAAAATACTTGGATTCCACTTTTATAATCCTCCAGCAGTACAAAAACTTGTTGAATTGATTGTTACTGATGATACCAATAAAGAAATGACAGACTTTGCTTTGGAATTAGCAAAGAAGTTAAGAAAACTCATTGTCCCGTCAAACGACTTTGCAGGATTTATCGGTAATGGACACTTTATGAGAGATGCTCTACATGGCATAAATACAGCTGAGAAAATATCATCAGATATTCCTTTTACCAATGCTGTTTATGCAATGAACAGAGTTAGTCAGGATTTTTTAGTCAGACCAATGGGTATATTTCAATTAATAGACTATGTTGGAATTGATGTTTGCCAATATATTATGAAAGTTATGAATCCTCATTTAAAAGACGAAAATCTACACTCTGAACTTCTTGATACAATGATTGGACTTGATGTAAGAGGCGGACAAAATGCTGATGGTTCACAGAAAAACGGATTTTTAAAATATGAAAAAGGAAGACCTGTAGGTGTTTATAATACTCAAACTAAACAATATGAAAATATTTCAGATTTTGATGCTTATGTTTCAAAATATCTTAGTACTACGGCAGAAAAGGTTCCATCTTGGAAAGCGTTGCTTAGGGATAATAAAAAGGATGAAATACTTGACAAATATTTTAAGGAAGTTGAAGGCTCTAATACTAAGGGTGCAGAATTAACAAAACAATATATTGCAAGATCAAGAGAAATTGGCAAAAAACTTGTAGCAGACAATGTTGCAAAGAATGAAGATGATGTTAATAAGGTTATGTTGACTGGTTTCTTCCATCTCTATGGTCCAATCAATAATTATTTAATTTAGGAGTAATAAAAAATGAAAAAATTAAGAATAAAAGTATATATGACAGCAGGTTTTAATACTATTTCTCTTGGAACAGGCAGAAAAGAATTTCATCCAAAAAAACCAAGACCGGGAATAGAACATTATATTAAGGAAGCTGGAAAGGGTACTCTTGACCAGATTGGTGGTGGAAAGAATGTTGACGAGGGAGTTATCGGTAATTTTATGGCGGCAAGGTTCAATAAACAGGCAAATTTACCTGGATTTATCCCTATGATAGATAAAGATTTGGAATATAAACCGGCAGTTAGTGTTGAAGGTGCCTGCGGTTCAGGTGGACTTGCGTTGGTAACAGGTATTAAATCAGTACTTGCTGAAACTGCCGATGTAGTTCTTACCCTTGGAGTTGAAGTACAAAATACAGTTAAGGCAATTTACGGTGCTGATATCCTTGCAGGAGCAGGTTGGTATCAGAAGAGAAAAGAGGGGCATGCATATTTTTTCCCCGGACAATTTTCCGATAGAGCCGGAGCTTATTATGAAAAATATGATAGAGAAACAGCAAGAAAAGGGTTTGCAACCTGGTATAAGAATGCAATAGAGAATGCAAGACTATGCCCTACTGCTCAGGAATTTCATAATAAGGATGGAGAACTTGAAAAAACAGCAATGGTTGAACCTAATGGGAGAGCATTTGTTGACAATTTAACTGTTTTTGACTGTTCTAAGGTATCAGATGGCGCTTCATCAATTGCAATTGTTTCAGAAGATGGACTTAAAAAGATTGGAATAGATAAAAAAGATGCAGTTGAGGTTGTTGGATGGGCTCAGGTTGAAGCTGATATCACAAAAGACCCTGAAGATCTAACTGAACTCACAACTATAAAAAAAGCAGTAAAAGAAGCTTTGGATAGTGCTGGTATTACTTATAAAGATTTAGGAACTGTTGAAACACACGACTGTTTTACAATAGCAGGAATTCTTGCAACAGAGGCAATTGGATTTGCAGAACCTGGTAAGGGAGCTGAATTTGTGTCAGCGGGAAACACTGCAAGAGATGGTCTTATCCCAATGAATACAACTGGTGGTCTTATTGGTTGGGGACATCCAACAGGAGCTACAGGAGTTCATCAGGCAGTAACAATCTGGGAACAATTTACAAATAGAGCAGGAAAAGCTCAGATTAATATATCCAAAAAAAAACCTTATGGAATGACAATAAATATGGGTGGCGATGACAAAACAGTAGTTGCTATAGTTTATAAAAAAAATTAAAAGATTAAAAAATTGAACGATTAAATATTTTTTAAAAAGGAGAAAATATGTCCATTGAAGACAAATTAAAAAAAATTGATGATAATAATAAATTAGCAGAACTTGGTGGTGGAGAAGCTCGGATAAAAAAACATCACGATGGTAATAAATTGACAGCAAGAGAAAGAATAGACTATCTGCTTGATCCTGGAACATTCGTTGAAATGGATAAATTTATGATATCTGAAAATACAAAATTTGGAATGGACAAGAATAGATTTCTTGGCGATGGATTTGTGACTGGATATGGAAATATGAATGGCAGAAAGGTATTTGTTTTTGCTCAGGATTTCACAGTCTTTGGTGGCTCTTTATCCGGTGCTAATGCAAGGAAAATAGTAAAGGTTATGGACATGGCATTAAAAACTGGTAAACCAATGATTGGTTTAAATGACTCAGGTGGAGCCAGAATTCAGGAAGGAGTTGAAAGTCTTGCAGGCTACGCAGATATATTCTTGAGAAACGTAATGACTTCAGGCGTTATCCCTCAGATTTCTGCAATTATGGGACCTTCTGCAGGTGGTGCAGTTTACTCACCTGCTATTACTGATTTTATTGTAATGACAAAAAAAACATCATATATGTTTATAACAGGTCCTGAAGTAATAAAGACAGTTACAAATGAAGAAGTAACAAAGGAGGAACTTGGAGGAGCAGACACACATAATACTACATCTGGAGTTGCACATTTTGCCGGCGAAAACGATGAGGATACTCTTGAAATAATCAAAGAATTACATAGTTTTGTTCCAAGTAATAATATGGAAGATCCTCCTTTTGTACCTACCGAAGATCCTGTTGACAGAGTTGACAAAGAATTAAATACAATGGTTCCTGATAATCCTAATCAGGGATACGATATTAGAGATATAATAAAAACCGTTGCTGACGACAATTATTTCTTTGAGGTTATGGAACATTATGCTCAGAATATTGTAATTGGTTTTGCAAGATTTGGAGGAAGATCTGTTGGAATAGTTGCCAATCAGCCATCACATCTTGCAGGTGCACTTGATATTAACGGCTCTGTAAAGGGAGCTAGATTTGTAAGATTTTGTGATGCCTTCAATATTCCCCTCATTATATTTGAAGATGTACCGGGTTTCTTACCAGGTACAAGTCAGGAATACGGTGGAATAATCAGACATGGAGCTAAACTACTCTATGCCTTTGCAGAGGCAACAGTTCCCAAAATAACAGTTATAACAAGAAAAGCGTACGGTGGAGCATACTGTGTTATGGGTTCAAAACATATCAGAACAGATATCAACCTTGCCTTCCCGGGAGCCGAGATCGCTGTTATGGGGCCAAGAGGAGCAGTTGGAATACTAAATAAAAAAGAAATCGCTGAATCTGATAACCCTGAACAAACAACTTTGGAAAAAGAAGCAGAATATAGAGATATGTTTGCAAACCCTTATGTTGCAGCAGGCAAAGGTTATATTGATGAAGTTATATATCCTGAAAACCTTAGAAAAAAATTGATAGTAGGCTTAGACCTCTTAAAGGATAAGAGAGATGAAAACCCACCTAAGAAACACGGAAATATCCCCCTTTAAGGACAGGTAAAATGGGGAAAATCAAAAAAATACTTATAGCCAATAGAGGCGAGATAGCAGTAAGAATTATTAGAGCTATCAGAGAGATGGAATTATCTCCGGTAGTTGTTTACTCAGATGCAGATGAACTATCACTTGCTGTAAAACTCTCAGATGAAGCTTATCACATTGGAGAGTCTCAATCTTCAAAGTCCTACCTCGTTATGGATAAGATTATAGACGTCGCAAAAAAATCTAATGCCGATGCAATACATCCAGGTTATGGTTTTCTTGCCGAGAATGCTGAATTTGCAAAGAGAGTTGAAGCTGAGGGAATAATTTTTATTGGTCCATCTCCTGAGGCAATAATCAATATGGGTTCAAAAACTCTATCAAGAGATATAATGAAAAAAGCAGGAATACCTGTTGTTCCCGGAATGGTAGATGCTATTACAGATATGAAAGATCTTGAAAAAACTGCTGAAGAAATTGGATATCCTGTTCTGTTAAAGGCATCTGCTGGTGGTGGCGGTAAAGGTATGCGAAGAGTAAATAAAAAAGAAGATCTCGAAAAAAGTTTTAAACTATCAAGTTCAGAAGCCCTTTCAAGTTTTGGTGATGCAGCAGTTTATGTTGAAAAATTCATTGAAGAACCACATCATATTGAAATTCAGGTATTGGCAGATAAATATGGAAATACTGTTCATCTTGGTGAGAGAGAATGTTCAGTTCAAAGGAGATATCAAAAGATTATTGAGGAAACCCCTTCTCCATTCATAAACGATGATATAAGAGATAAAATGGGTGCAATAGCAATTCAGGCTGCAAAAGCAGTTAATTATTCAAATGCAGGAACTGTTGAATTTATAGTTGATAAGAATTTTAATTTTTATTTTCTTGAAATGAATACCAGACTTCAGGTTGAACATCCAATAACCGAAATGGTAACTGGAATTGATTTGGTTAAAGAACAGATATTAATTGCAGAGGGGCATAAATTAAGTTTTACTCAGGAAGATATTAAGCCAAGAGGTTCATCAATTGAATGTAGAATTTATGCTGAGGATCCATTTAATAATTTTGCACCTTCACCAGGAAGAATAATCGAATATGTACCACCTGCAGGTGGAATAGGCGTAAGAGATGATTCAGGTGTCTATGAAGGTTTTGAAGTACCAGTACACTACGACCCATTAATATCAAAACTGGTAACATGGGGAAGAGATAGAACAGAGGCTATTAATAGAATGAAAAGGGCATTATTTGAATATAGAATAGCCGGTATTAATACATCTATCCCCTATTTCCTACAAATCCTTGAAAATGAAGAATTCTTATCAGGAAATTATACTACAAATCTGATAGAGAGAATTGAAAGCAAAAAAGTAGAACTCTCAGAAGAAAATGAACTTGTTGCCCTCTTTGCATCAGGCATTAGAGAAATGAATGGTAAGATGTCTGAATGTAGCGGAACAAACTCTGGTGAAAATGGAAAGAGCTGGAAACTTCATGGACGAATGAAGAACCTGAGGAGATTTTAATGAAATTTGAATTTGAAATAGAAGGAAATAAAAGAGAACTCGCTATAGAAAAACTTGAAAAAGATGGCAACATTTACGAAGTTTTACAAAATGGCAAAAAGAAGAAATTCACATTAAAAAAAATCTGGAGCCGTAACTATATAATTATAGATGAAAATAATAAAGTTTTTGATGTTTTTGTTGACAAAGGCAATGATGAGGGACGATGTCTATTTTATAAAGGACATAGTTATAAAACAAAAACCGTTGATAAAAAAAGAAGAGGTGGCAGTTTTGAAGTAGAGGGAACAGCCTTAGTTAAATCGCCTCTTCCAGGAATTATAAAAAGAATTGAAAAGAAAGAGGGTGATGAAGTTATTACCGGTGAAGGCATTTTATTTCTCGAAGCTATGAAGATGGAAAATGAAATAAAATCACCAAAGTCAGGAATTATAAAAAAAATCTATATAAAAGAAGCAGATACAGTAAGTGCAGGAGATAAATTATTTGTCGTTGAGTAGTTTTAAGAAATAAAAAATCTATATAGTTATAGATTTTTTATTCATCTCAAATAATATAAATAAATTGCAAAGTTTAATATTTCGACCATTTCAATACTATTTATATTTTCATATTTTTCTAAATAATCATATTTCATTTGTTCAATTTTGAAATCACTTAAATCAGCAAAGTTTGATTTGGATTTATTATAATATTTTGATTTTGTAATAGAAGAGATTTCTTTATATAATTCATTTTTTAGTTCTCGGATATAATCAATTGTTTCTTGATTATAATCACCAAGTTTATAATATTTTAATCTTCGTTTAATTTTCTTCTCTATTGCTTTTTTTTCGGAATAATCAAACTCATATGCTAAGTTACTAAAACAGATAAATTCATATGTCTGTTTTTTTGTCTTGTTTTTGGAGTGTAGCCCTTTAATATCTTCTTCCAATTCTTTTAAACTTTGCTCGTTTTCTATTTTTTTGTTTTTGTCTATAAACTTTATTAATTCAATATTAGATTTTTCTATAGCTAATTTATGACTAATTTTTCCTGCATTGGTCAATAATTCTCTACCATTCATCTGTAAAATATTATCAAGACGTTCTATCCAGTCTTTCATATACATTGGAGTATGCTGTTGTGCCATTGTTTCAGCAAAAGCAAGGTATTGCTCCACCAACAAACCGAGTAATTTAATTTCATCTTCATTTAGATAATTCTTTGCAATACTTATATCTGTTTTGTTTATATTTTTTGAATTCTTTTTATCAAAAGATTTCATTCCCATAAGTGGTAAACTAGCATCTACTCTGCGATACACAAGTTCAGCTGCAGTTTGCTGACTAATTGCCCAAAGTAATTTGTTTTGAACAATTTTAAAAAATAAAATAGTTTTTTCATCATTTGAGTCATAATCAATACTTGTAGTATAGATATCTTTAATTTTCTGGTAAAAAAAACGTTCAGATAACCGTATTTCTCTAATTCGTGCCTGCAATTCATTAAAATAATTCATAGAGTTTCCGGTCTTAAAACGCTCATCGTTTAATACAAAACCTTTAATAATATACTCTTTTAACATCTGTGTAGCCCAAATACGAAAGTGTGTACCTTGTTGTGATTTTACTCTATAACCTACAGATATAATAACATCAAGATTATAATATTTTACATCTTTAGATTGAGTCTTTTCATCAATTGCCCCATGCTTAGTGGTATGTCGGAAATTCCGACATACCAGTTTTTCATCTAATTCTCTCTCTTTAAAAATATTATTGATATGTTCAGTAATAGTAGATCGCCCTTTTCCAAAAAGCTCACCCATCATTTTTTGGGTTAGCCAAACGGTTTCATTCTGTATATTTACTTCTAACTCAATATTGCCATCTTGCTTCTTATAAATTAATATTTCACTTTTTTTCATTTTTTAAAATCTGCCAGCTATTTCCATATTTTTATTATTATTGATCTCAATTTCATTTTCAATAAACTTAATTAAAACATATTTAAAAAACAAAGTACATAATAATTTTAAATTATAAAGATATAAAATATAACTATTTAAAGAACAAATATTAAAATGATAATGAAAAAACATTATTTCAATCAAATAATGACATTTGTGTTCCGTCATTTTTTACTGATTTTGTTGGTTTATAATGAGAATATAGCTGATATTTCTTTCTTAATTTTTCAATAACCAGTTGAAGTGAATAAGCATATTTTTTTGACACATTACCTTTAGAGTACAGACTTTTATATCTTGGAAGTAAATGTGCGTAATGTTCTTGTAAAAAGTTATAAAACACATTTTTTGTATTTCCACGTAAATGTAATGGCCAAGCATTTATAGAACCTAAATTATATTCTTTTGTGATTCTAAATATTTATGTGAATACTGGGCAAAGCAATATC
>JAOZTV010000047.1:0-2067 GCA_029939015.1 Candidatus Aminicenantota bacterium | reverse complement strand
CAATATCAATCATTTGCAAATCTGCTTTAGTAAAAAATTTCTCAATAATTTTATTCCTTTTCAGAAAAAAATGAAGTTTGTTTTTTATCTTTAAAACTCGCCAAGGCTGAAAATTATCTGCTGATGGGGCAAGCCTTAACAATTCAAAAGATTTTCGTAGTGAATTAGAAATCTGCTTTATGTCTATTGGTGTATCAAAATTGTTTTGAAAAAAAAGACAATCAAATCTTTTCCTTTTTTTTGCACCAATTGCAGTTCTTATGATTATTTCTTTTATTCCTTTTTTTATAGTTTTCTTTCCAATTACAGATATTGCAGGTATTATTTTTTCATCTTGTAAATTAATTGTTCTTGCAAATTTACTTCTACTAAATGAGCCTCCAATCCAACAAGTATCAATTCCAATTGCAGTTAAGTCAAGAATTATTTTTTCCAAGGCAAAACCATAATCAAGAACAGATTTATCATTATCATTTGTCGTACCAACTATAAAAAATCTACTATTTGTTATGAAACCATAAGTTCCAAGTTTTACTTTTTGGTTTTTTATAACATTCTGTTTATCAACAAAATAAAATTTTGGTTCATTACTAAATGGTGTAATTATTTTTTGTTTTAGAATTCCAATAATTTGATATTGCTCAATTTCTGAAAAGGAATAGTCCATATACTTTCTTGTCGAAGTTCTTTTTTCTATACTTTCTATCAAAGTATTTTTCATTCTATGTTTTAATTATTAATATAAAATTTATTTTCTAAATAACATTTTATTGCAAATTCACTTGCATCAAAGTGAGGCTCTGGTATTTTGTTAATTGAAAACCAACCCCAAGACTCACATTTATCTTTTTCCTTAACCTCTGCTGAACCTGTAAATTTTTGTATTAATAAAATAACAGAGATATAATGTTTACCGGACTCATGGAAAGTTTTTAAATTATTTGTAACACAAATGACTTTTGGATCAAATATTTTTAGTCCAGTTTCTTCAAACACTTCTTTAATTGCAGCTTCTTCAAATGTTTCACCCATTTCCAAATGTCCACCAGGAATAGAAAAATAAGGTGAATGACTACCAATTCTTTTTCCTATAAGTATTTCCTTTTTTTCATTTTCAATTATCACTCCTACTCCAATTTTAGGTCTCTTAATACTTTTCATAAAATATCTTATAAAGATTTAATTATCTTTTTCATATTTAGCTTCTAACTCTTTCAATCAGAGGATCGGTAATTCCGAGTTCCTTAAACGCATTTGCTCTTATATCACATGATGGGCATTTTCCACATGGCATTTCTTCTCCTCTATAACATGATATAGAATATGAAAAATCAGCTCCATTATCAAGACCAAATTGAATTATTTCTGCCTTTGTTTTTTTAATAAGTGGTGCAAGTATTTTAAACTTTTTTCCAGTTATTGATGCTGAAGTACCCTCATTTATGGCATCTTCCATTTTTTTTGTAAAAGCTTCAGTTGTATCGGGATAATCTGGTGTATCAATAAGGTTAAATCCTGTAGCAATATCATTAATACTATTTGATTCTGCAAAGGCTGCTGCAAGAGACAGGAAAATACCATTTCTAAATGGAACATAGGTAAAAGGAACTCCATCACTATTTTTTGAACTTGATAAAGAATCAGGAATAGTTTTATCTTCATCAATTAGAGCAGACAATGATATGTCTTTTAAAGAAAAATTTATCATTTTATACTTTATATCTAATTTTTCGACAATTCTTTTTGCCATTTTTGTTTCAATATTATGCTTCTGATCATAATCAACTATCATTGCATATACATTTTCATAATTATTCTTTGCCCAATATAATACAGCTGTAGAGTCAATACCACTTGAAAAAAGAACCAATATTTTTTTGTTATTTTCTATGTTTATCATAAATAGATTTTATCATATACCATTATAATACTCAATCGTGATTGATGTAATCGATAAGTAAGAATATAACCTAAATTTTTCATCAAAACCTACTGCAATGTCCAATATGCCCATTCTAACTGCGTTAAGCTCAATCGTCTTCATTGCAAAATAGTGCGACTATTCTT
>JAOZTV010000304.1 GCA_029939015.1 Candidatus Aminicenantota bacterium | reverse complement strand
CAAATCAAATAAACACCTATTATAGGCAGTTATGATTATTTTATATTATTAAACAGATTTTTCAACAATAAATATTCGCAAATCATTAGCTCTTATACGCAGATAACTGCGAGCTAGTACCTCTGGACATAAGTTATTACCCACTCTGGAAGTGGGACTTTAGTCCCGCCTATGTAATTCTGTTATAAGTGATTGGCGAGGCTAAAGCCTCACTTCCATAGTGGGTACGGACTTAAGCCTAGCAGTACTAGTGCTATCGGGTATAAGTCGGTAGCTAATTAAGCGTGAGGTGCATTTTTATGTAGCGTGCCCTACAGAGAGCCTAAAAAGCCCAATAATTAAACAAAATGAAGCTATTTGACAATATAATAGTTCAAACAATAATATATATATATAGTTTGGCATGATTATTGCTACTAAATAATTTGGAGAATTAAAATATGAAAAGAAGAGATTTTATTTTTACAATTCCTGTTTTGGGACTTGGCTTTACTTCCTGCCTGGGAAAGATACCAATTAGTGATTCTACTTATATTATTGAAGCCCTCTGTACAGGTTGCGGTGAATGTGTACCCTATTGTAATTTTGAAGCTATAGACTTGCCAAACAAAAGTGAGTTTTATGTAGAGGAAGATGAGTGTACTGGATGTGGAGAATGTGAGGATGTTTGTGAAGATGATGCAATTACAGTTTTCCAAAGAGGTTTTGAGATCAAAAGTGAGAATTGTTTTGGTTGTGGAGAATGCAATCTTGTCTGCGAGGATAATGCAATTAGCATGTCTGCAAACGAATATAGGATTAGAAGAGGAAGATGCAGTGGCTGTGGTGATTGTGTTACAGCCTGTAAATATGGTGCTATCACTATGTCAGGTGGCAAGGCCATTCTCAATACGAGTAAGTGCGTAAAATGTGGAGACTGTTATAAGGTATGCAGATATGGAGCAATTGAAAAAATAATTGCAAGCATCGATTCAAATAAATGTACATCCTGTGGGAAATGTTATGATGTATGTACCTATAATGCTGTTTTAAAAGGAACACCCGCTATTATGAATCAGGAGAAATGTACAAGTTGTGGTAAGTGTTATGCCGTATGCCCAACAGGAGCAATAAAAGGCAATCTTGCAAAGGCAAAAATAATTGAAGAAAATTGTCAGAATTGCACAGCCTGTATTCCTCATTGCGATTTCAACGCAATTAAAAGGAGTTAAATAATGTCAAAAATAATAAGTGCAATTTTATTGATTTTTGTTTTTAATAATTTTATAATCTCAAAAGATTGTCCTTCAAGATTATATAATAATTTACATCAATTTGCTAAATCAAACCTGTACTATGGACTTGAACTCAAAGCCAATTACTATAATGTAGATGGAGATAACTATAATTTCCTTGGTTCTTCTTTTGTACTCACCTATGAAGGAGATAAAACAATATATAATTTTGAAATGAGATTTGAACCCAAAAAATATGCAAGGCACAAGGAAGGAACAGAAAGATCACCCTTTAAATTCAGAATGATTAATATAGACCATAGTTTTTCAAGGAAATTTTCAATAATAGCTGGAAGACAGGAAATCTCCTATGGGAACGGTCTTGTTCTTGATGACTTCTTTGATGGATTAAGTGTCTATCTGGGGAAGAAGAAAAGAATTTCTGCAGGTCTTGGCATATATTCTATCTATTCTGCAAAAGAGGCATTGGAGTGCCAGAAGGGATTTTTTAATAATTATACAAATAGTTGGAAGAATTTAAACAATTCTGATTGGGGAGATATAAAAATGGGATATCTAAAATACTCTTTCAGGATAAAAAAAAATGACATTGGATTTTTACTTTTAAGGATGCAGAGTAATGACCCAAATTTCAGTTCAAGTATTTTAAGTTTTTCTTCAAAGCTCAAACTGTTCTCGAAGTGGAAACTCAATTCAGAAGTTGCTCTTCAATATTTTGACGAAAGCAAACTTGCTTACGGTGTGAGTAGTGAACTTTATAAAAGTTTCAGATTCAAAAGTATAGGTAATATACTCACAAAGATAAGATATCTTTATGGCAGCAGTACAGACGCTATGTTCACTCCATTATTTGGTAATTTATATATTGGGGACAGACAACATTACTCAGCAAGACAAGGCAGTATTATTGGAGGGGAATTAAAATACACTCCAGCTTTTTTTAAAAAAGGAACCTTAAAACTTGGGTACTTCAGAAATCTAAGAAAACTTGAATCAATATCTGACGAATTTGATCTGGGATTTGAACTAAACCTCACTAAATCAAAGAAGATAAGATTACTCACGACATATTCAATATGGAGTGGAGTAACTGAGGGGAGCCAAATAATGACAAACTTAAGAATAATTTTATAAGGAGAAATGAAAAATGAAAAAAACAATTTTATTAATAATAGTATTTTTTATGCTTTTACACTTTAAATTAAGTGCTTGTTTGATGCACTATGAACCAGAAAAATTCAATTTGGAACTTAATAAGGAAACAGTATTAACTATATACATCGAATTAGAACATAGAAAATGCCCTATCCCTTTAGAGGATACAACATATTCTTCAAATGGTATTAATGTTTTAAAAAAAGGAGAATGGGAAAAAGTAAGAAGAAATCTTTATAAACAGGAGATCACAGTAAAGGCGATTAAATGTGATGGGACTCTAAGAATATGGAGAGATTGTGAAGAAAAAGGAATATCAGAGGCATGCCTGAATTGTAGTGGCTGTATATTAAAAAAATAAAATGGAAAAAAAAATTAAATACATATTTGGATTCCTTATCTTCCTTATAGCTTTTTCTTTATCTGTTCAGCTAATACTTACAAAGGGAGATTTTAAAATACCATTGAAGTTTTATGTGCTATTCGGAATACTTGGGGTTTCAATATTCGGATATTATAAAAAAATACACTGGCTACGAAACATAACCTTATTGGTTTCCCTGGCTTATCTTGGATTTTATGAAGCAGGTTGTTTATGTTCCAACGGTTCATTAGAAACTATTTTCATGTATATGGGGTCTGAAAAAGTTGCAAGACTGGGAATGGGATTGCTCAGAATTTCAATACTTGCCGGTGTCACATATTTCTTTGGAAATTTGTTTTGTGGATGGGTTTGTCCTAAAGGTGCAATACAGGAGTTTCTTTTTAAAGATAAATTAATAAAAAAAGTACCTAAAAAATTAGACAATATTCTCAAAAAGTTCAGATATATTTTCCTATTATTAATAATATTATATCCTCTTATATATCATAAGAGAATATTCAATAAAATTGATCCATTCAAAATGGTTTTTAATTTTTCAGGAGCTACATATATATTAATTTTTATGACTATTATGTTAATTGCATCTATTTTCATTTATAGACCTTTCTGTAGATATGTATGTCCAATTGGTGCTTTTTTAGGACTTATAAATAAAATTGGAGTTTTTAAATTAAGACTTGCAGATAAGGATAATTGTTCATGTGGCCCGAAGGGGATTTGTGAGATAAAATGCCCCACTCAAACAATTAAAAAGGCTGATATACCAATAGTTAATAAGGAATTCTGCTTTTCATGCATGGAATGCGAGGCAGTATGTATTGTAAAAAAAAAGAATAAAGAATAAAAAACATAATAAATTAAAAAGGAATTTTACAAGCTTAATTATATTTATGAAATTTAATCTTTGAATAATGATAAGATCATATTCGGATCTAGATCTGAGTGGGATTTTGATGCGGTAATTGAATGTTCTTTGATTTGGTCAGTTAAGTCACTTAACAATTCCT
>JAOZTV010000303.1:1772-3798 GCA_029939015.1 Candidatus Aminicenantota bacterium | reverse complement strand
TCCCTTATAACAAATATAAAATGTGTTTTTTGACTTGACCTTGAAACTTCAATACATTTTTTTACTATCTTATAAAAACCTTTTTCCTTTAATTCGAGAGGACCAATTTCATCAATAATAACATAGTCAGCATTTGTTTTTATACCTTTTTCAATTTCCTCAATAGCAATCTTAAAAGCCTTCTTATAAAAAGTATATTTCCCTATTTGTACTACCTCATCACCTTTATAATTATTATCAATAACACTAAAAGGAAATTTCTTGTTCGTTGATATTGAATGAAAATAACGAACTCCATCTTTTACAGGCGATAAAAACCCCGATATGTTTCCATCCTGTTTATTTACCCATTCAGATAAACTTGTAGTCTTTCCACTTTTTATTGAGCCAGTGAGGATATAAATCATTTTATTAATATTAAGGCAAGTAGGCAAGTAGGCAAAGAGGCAGGTAGAAAAAGCTTAAAACATTCCCGTTCAATTAACAATATCTCTAATAAGATATCTTTAGCACTATAACTCTCTGCCTCCCTGCCTCCCTGCCTATTTGCCTTCACTTTATCCTTTCTCTCAATCATTCATATTCACTGAAATCAGCCTTTAGAACAAATATAAAAACTGAGATTATAAATAATTTAACTCTTTTGAAAAATCTCTCATTTTTTAAACTTTTCCATTTATAGAGTACAACACTCTTTAATATAGGTAGCATATTTATTGTTGTTTCTATCTCTTTTGAATATTTCCCTTCTTTTTTTTTAAAAAACTTCTTATAGAGTTTTATAACTAAGGGAGCTAAGAAATAAAACCAGATTGTCATTATTATAATATACCTTATAACCATAATTACAGCCTTCATGCCCGTTGATTCCGAAAACTGAGGAAATATATAAGATAACACAATTATCAAAACAGCCATCAGAAATATAAGACTGCTTGAGAATTTCTTATAAAATGGTTTTCTTTTTCTTTTTTTTTTATTATTAATTACACTTATTTTTACTTCTTTTAATAATTCAGGTTCAAACTTATCTTCATTATTTTCTATCCATTTTGGAAGTTTTGAAGCAATTATTCCTACTATTAATCCGGTTATCAGATGTATTCCCGAATAAATGGCAATGAGCCAGAAACTCAGGTCATTTATTTCTTCTAAAACCGGCAATTGTTTTGTTATATAAGCACCAAACTGATTAATTGAGTCCCATAAATTAAGTCCATAAACAAGAGTAAGTACAAATACTTTTTGAAGAGAAGAGAGAGCAAGGGTTATAATCCCAAAAACAATTGCAAAAACCCTGTAGAAACGTTTGTATCTGAATAAAAATTCACCAATCAATCCTTGTAAAGACACAGCAAAATAAGCTGCCGGAGGGGTATGAGGAGAAACACCTGCCTTTACCATTAAAACTATTATTGTAGATGTAATTATTTCACTTTTTTTATCTGAATAATATCCTATCAATGCAATAAAAAGCACCGCAGATCCATTTATAAATATCCCGGTAAGAGGAATTTTAAAGGCATGTAAAACACCACCAAGAGCCGCCTCACTCAATGCCCAAAGTGCAGTAATTCTAATTATTTTGTTATTTATTTTTTGTCTCCATCCGGTAATCTGTTAAACGTTTTTGTAAGCTTAAATAGTCTATCACTATGACAACTCTCTAATTTTTTATCTGCAAGTTTCCATCTCCAGTTCTTTTTAGACTCTCCCGGGGTATTCATTCTGAATTCCTCTGAAAAACCCAAAACATCTTGTACAGGAATAATTGAAAGTACAGACGTTGAAGCCATTGCAAGCCTTATAAACTTCCAATGAAATTCATCCCAATTATCTGCTCCAATATATTCCAAAATATAATTTCTAGTATTATCGTCAATTTCTTTACCATAAAACCAGCCATTAGTTGTATTATTATCATGAGTTCCGGTATATACAATACAATTTTTATCTTCAAAATTTCCGGGAAGATAGGTGTTTTTTGGATTAAAATCAAATGCAAATTGTAATATTTTCATTCCGG
>JAOZTV010000303.1:0-1672 GCA_029939015.1 Candidatus Aminicenantota bacterium | reverse complement strand
AGATAGGTGTTTTTTGGATTAAAATCAAATGCAAATTGTAATATTTTCATTCCGGGGAGGTTTAAGTTATCCCTAAGTTCTTCTACACCTTTGGTGATTATGCCAAGATCCTCAGCTATTAGTGGAAGTTTACCAAGCTCTTTTTCTAGTCTTAAAAAAAACTCCATTCCAGGACCATTCATCCATTTGCCCTTAATAGCAGTTTTTGCTCTGATTGGGACAGCCCAATAAGCTTCAAAACCTCTAAAATGATCTATTCTAATTATATCCACCATCTTTAATAGGTGTGACACTCTCTTTTTCCACCATATAAAAGTTTTTTCATTCAAACCTTTTTTGTCAGATGCAAACCATTTATAAAGTGGATTACCCCATTTTTGGCCATTCTTACTAAAATAATCAGGTGGGACACCTGACACCTTTTCTGCTTTGAGCGTTTCCTCATTTAGCTGAAATATTTCCTGATTTGACCATGTATCTGCACTATCAAAATTAACATATATTGGAATATCTCCAATTATTGAAACTCCACTCTCTTTGGCTTTTTTTAATAATTCTGTCCATTGAGAAAAAAACAAAAACTGAGTGAATTTCCAGTATTCAATTTCATCTCTTAATTTTCCTCTCAGCCTATTTAACTCATCAAAATCTCTCTCTCGAATTTTCCGTTTCCATTTCACCCAGTAAAAAGTCCCGGTCTCTTTTGCAAGAGAAACAAATAGTGAAAAATCATCTAACCAATATGCTTCATTTTTTTTAAATTTTTTAAATTCACCTTTCTCCTCTTCATTGCCATTCTTTACAAAACATCCATAAGCATTTTTAAGAAAATCATATTTAAAACCTTCAACACCAGAAAAACCTATGAAATCATCATCAACCTCTTCGGGTAGTAAATCTTTGAGTTCATTATCTGCCCATTTTTTTTTCAATATTTCTTCAACACTTATTAATAATGGATCTCCTGCAAACGAAGAGTATGAAGAGTACGGCGAAAAACCAAATTGAGAGAGTGTTGGTGTAGTTGGTAATATCTGCCAATAAGTTTGTCCTGATTTCTTTAAAAAGTCAATAAAATCAAAAGCCTCCTGCCCCATTGTACCAATACCATATTTCCCAGGCAAAGAAGAAATATGTAATAATAAACCACTAGATCTCGATAATAAATCATTTATATTTTTCAAATTAATCTCCATACATTCTAATTTTCATTCTATTTATCAATTTTCTTATTACACCTAACTAAAAACTAAAAACTAATAATTCAAAATTATAACTTAAACTTCCTCTCCATTTATAATGAGTATATTAGATATATCAACCTGAGGTTTTAATGATGCAGAAACACCACAATATCTATCTTCAGACAAACTGATAGCTTTTTGTATTTTTTTTACAGACATATCCTTACCTGTAAAAATATATTTAATGACTATTTTTTCAAATTTTTTAGGATGATCATCAGCCAAATCTGAAAGAACTTTAATATCAAGTGATTCAAAATCAACTTTCATTTTCTTTAATATGGATACAACGTCCATACCTGTACACCCACCAAGAGAAACCAGGGTAAGACCTTTGGGAGTTGGTCCCTTACTAGTGCCACCTACTTTTTCATGAGCATCAACAAGCATCTTAAACCCTTCATGCTCAGCCTCAAACAACATTCCAT
>JAOZTV010000302.1 GCA_029939015.1 Candidatus Aminicenantota bacterium | reverse complement strand
GTTAGTTTTTATATAATAATTGGAAGTATTATTAGAAAAAAATACGACCTTATTACTTATATCACTATTGTTTACTCTATTGCAGCAATAGTATTGCTTCTGACTTCCTTTGCATTAAATCTTTCTTTTACAGGATATAAGACTACTTCTTATGTTTATATGTTATTGATGGCAATACTTCCACAGATGATAGGTCATACAACGTTTAACTGGGCATTGAAACATCTCAAATCAAGTATGGTTGCAATAATAACAATGGGTGAACCTGTTGGTGCGACAATAATGGCATATTTTATTTTTAATGAAACTTTAAATGTTTCACAACTCGCAGGGATTATTCTAATCTTTTTTGCAATATATCTTGCGTCAAAGAAAAAATAATTCTTTTATAAATAAGTAAAAAGGTAAAGTTCTGAGGAACTTCTCAAATATATTTACTCATAAAAAATAACATTTTTCTAACATCTGCCTGACCCCTAATTCTTGTTTTTAAATAATTCGGTCATTTAAACATCCTGTGTTTTTTTATTACTACGATATATATTGTATATCTTTTATAAATTTATTTCCAATAAAAATGTCTAAAAAAAAAATTGGACTTGAAAAAAAATTGACTAGCACCAAAGACTATTGTTTTTGGTGGAGAACCAAATTTTTTATTATTAGTAGCTGATTTCCTTTTTTTTGTTTGACTTTAAAATTTTAATAAAATATAATGATTTTTCAGTAATATGATACTATAATTATAAGCAGAGGTTATATATTATTTATATATATCCTTAGTTGAATAAATGGAGAAAAATAATGTCTGGTCGGGTGGAAAATTTGAATTTAAATATTTTGCTACAGTGTCGAGAGCAGATTGGGCTTGATTTTTTTGAAGTTGAAAAAAAAGTAAAAAGTATTGTTAAAATAGAAGAAGGAAAACAAAAACCAACTTTTAAACAATTAGAAAAACTGGCTGAATTATATAAAGTACCCCGTTGGGTATTTGTATCTGAACATTTGCCTGAAAAATACCAATTTAAAAAACATGTACCTGCTTTCCGCCAATTTATAGATAGCAAAACAGATATATTTAATAATCATAAAATACGTAGTATAACAACAAAAATCGAGCGATTCAGAGAATTTATTATTGAGTTAAGAGATGACATGGGAGAACCTATCGAACCTTTTGATGCTCCCTCATTACAAAACAATCCTAATCCTGGTAGAGCTGCTGAAATAGTTAGGAAATGGTTAGGTGTTGATGATAGTCTTGATTTTAAACAATGGAAAGAGGTACTTGAGAACAAAGGTGTCTTTGTTTTTTTGACATCAAAATACAAGGGATGGTCACATATAGATAAATTTACACTCCGTGGACTTGCAATATATCACTCAAAATTACCAATAATTATTATTAATGACTCAGATTTTAAAAAAGCACAGTCCTTTACTCTATTTCATGAGTTGGCACATCTACTTAAAAAAGAAAATGCTCTTGACAATTGGAATTACCAAGATAATACAGAGAAATGGTGTGATAATTTTGCAGGCAATGTTTTAATGCCTGTTGCTCAGATGCAATTCAAAGCAAATGATATAAACGATTTGGATGCAGTTAAAAAAATAGCTCAAAAATTTAAGATAAGTACATATGCATGTCTTGTAAGATTACGACAATTACAAATAATTAGTAAAAAAACTTATACAAACTTTGAAGCACAATTGCAGGATGAATATAAAAAACTCCAAAAAAAACTAAAGGAGAATAAAGGTGGTCCTGCAAGAGACCGTCCCAAAGAAATAATTAACCAATACGGGCATATATATGCAACAGCACTTTTCCAAGCATACCATAACAAGGAAATAGGGCTACATAAATTAACTCGTTTATTTGATTTAAAAAAGTCCTCTTATGTATTTGAAATGGAGAGGCATCTTTAATGAGTAGGTTTTGTCTTGATGCTAATATTTTTTTAACTGCCTGGGAGAAATCTGGGTATCCAATTAATGTTTTCCCTTCTTTATGGAAACAGTTGGCATTATTAAAAGACGATATTATATTGATAAAACCTATATTTAATGAAATTGATCCAATCTCACCTGCTGATAAAAAAATTGATTTATTAAAAAAAAGAGAAAAATATCCGTTGCGGATGTGGTTAGAAGATAATAAGTTTATTGAGACTCCAGTTAGTGGCAATGTCGAATCTACTTCTTTAGATTTAGAAATGCAGTATGAGATTCAGGAAGTTTCTAAAGGTGCAGGACAGAATGATATTACATTAATTGCTTATGCTAAAATGAATAATAAAACTATTGTAACATTGGAAGGAAAACAGGCTCAAATACCAAAAGAAAAACATAACTATAAAATCCCCTTAATCTGTAAACAACAAGGTGTTGATTGCATTGATTTTGTAACAATGCTAAGTCAGCTTGGGATAAAAATATAAATAATTAAGGGTTATTTATATATCATAAAACTTTACTAATCAGGTTTTAGTCTTTTTAGAAATTATATTTTTTATTGCATCATTGAAAAAAAGATAATAAACTGTTTAGATTCATTCAAGAAGTAAAAAAGTAAAACTCCGGAGAACTTTAGCTTTTTTGCAATATATCTTGCGTCTAAGAAAAAATAACAAATTTAATTGCACGAATTATAAAAATTGGGTTAAAATATAATTATGAAAAATATGTATAAAATATTGGCTGAGAATTTAGATAAACTTCCTAATCGTTTTCCTTCGACCGAAAGTGGGGTTGAGTTGGAATTGCTTGCAGAACTTTTTACTGAGAAAGAAGCTGAAATAGCTGGTTTTTTAAATGAAGTTTCACAGGTATCAAAACATATATCAGAAAAAACTGAAGAGACTGAGCGTGAGGTCTTTGTGATTTTAAAAGGTATGGTGCGAAAAGGATTAATTGAAATTGAAAAGATTGATAAAGGACTTGGCTTTAAATTAATTCCATTTGTTGTTGGTTTTTATGAGAATCAGAATGCAAAAATAAGTAAAAAATTTGCTCAATTATTTGAACAATACTATAAAGAAGCATTTGGTAAAATGAACAATCTAACTCCATCACTTCACAGAGTTATTCCGGTTAATCAAACTGTTCCTATTAATATAGATATTTTACAATACGAAAATGTTAATGAATATCTAAAAGGAGCAAAATCCTTTGGTGTGCTTGACTGTATTTGCAGGGTTCAAAAAAGACATATCGGACAGGGCTGCGATCATTCTATTAATAATTGTCTTGTTTTCTATGATAAAGAAAATGCTTTTAAAAACTCTGATTCGATTACAAGTTTGACAAAAGAGGAATTTATAAAAAAAATGCATGAAGCAAGTCTGGAAGGTCTGGTTCCTTCAACAAGTAATAAACAGGATGGGATTACCTATATCTGTAATTGCTGTACCTGTTCATGTGGCTTATTGAGGGCAATTAGTGAATTTGGTGCAACGAATTCAGTGGCTAAATCTTCTTATATAATTCAGGCAAATATGGAATTATGCACAGGATGTGGGCTATGTATAAAAAAATGTCAATTTAGTGCTTTATCGGTTAAAAACAAAAAAGTTATAATTGATTTTGAAAAATGTTATGGTTGTGGTGTCTGTACCGTTTCATGCCCAAGTCAAACTCTGAGTTTAAGAAAAAAACCAAAAACGCAAATCCAAAATACACCAGTAAACCAAAAAGAATGGAATGAAAGTAGAAGAAAGTAGAAGCGACCTTATATAATAGTCTTCTCCCAAATTTTATGTAGTGTTTCAAAGGCATTGCTCTTTTTTAAATTTTCGT
>JAOZTV010000583.1 GCA_029939015.1 Candidatus Aminicenantota bacterium | reverse complement strand
AACTGTCATGTGGTTTTTGACGATACTTGCTGACATTACTATTTTTTTCTTTACCTATAACTAAATAATAGAATTTTTTTAAAATTTTGTCAACTTTTAAAAAAAAATGATTGAAATTTTTGATGACCGTATAGAAATATCAGACCCGGGAGGGCTTCCTAAAGGTTTGTCTGAAAAAGAATTCGGAAAAAGAGCAGTTCGGAGAAATCAACTAATCGCATCTTTGCTTCATAGGATAAATTTTATTGAAAATATGGGAACGGGTATTAATAAAATTAAAACATTTTTAAAAGAGGCAGATGCAGCACCACCACAATTTGAATTTGGGGATTTTTATACAATAATTTTTCCAAGAAAAGGAAAAAAAACTGAAACTGTGGTGAAAACTGTGGTGAAAACTGTGGTGAAAATATTACAGGCTATAAAAGAAGAACCCAAAATAACAAGAGAGAGATTAAGTGAATTGACTGGGTTATCAATAAGAGGCGTTGAATGGAACCTTGCGAAACTTAAAAATGAGGGGAAAATAAAACGTATTGGCCCTGATAAAGGTGGTTATTGGGAGATTATAGATATTAATTTACAAAAAGAGAATGATTGATGGTATCTTATTATACTTAGTTTAACCTTATCTATAATTTAATAATACAAATCCAAAACATTAGTCCAAATCATGAAGTTGTCTTAGTTTATAGATAAGAGATTCATTATTACCATCTACAACAAAAGCTTCATATTTTTGATAAAGCTACCAATTTAACATCAACTTAATAACAAACAGTCGATAATGTATATACTAATTTGCTTTGTCAACTATTAATTTAATCTCTTCAATAGGCAAGCCAGTAAATTTTGAAACATCCTCAACCTTTATACCCTGATTAAGCATATTCAAAATAAGTTCAGTTTTACCTTGCTGCACACCTTTAAGCATTCCAGTCTGCATTCCTGTCTGAATACCCTCTTGTCTTCCTTCTTGTTTCCCTCTTTGCATTCCTTCCATTAAACCTATTTGTTTTCCTTCTTCAATCCATTCTCTTGCTAATGTAGGCATTTCTTCACCTCCTAACTTAT
>JAOZTV010000301.1 GCA_029939015.1 Candidatus Aminicenantota bacterium | reverse complement strand
CTGGTTTTCCTTTTACCTGTATAGGTTCAAAATATTCAATTTTTAATGGACCTATCAAACTTTTGATTTGTTCTAATGCTTTTCCGCCCCATCCATATGATGTCAATATCCCAACATTTTTTATTTTAGGTCTTAAAGCACCTGTAAAATAGCTTGCATATACCAATAAGGGGTGAGCTCCCGTTAAAACGATTGGTGCACCAAAAACAACTGTTGCAGCATCTACAAGTTCCATTGCAAATTCTCCCAAATCAGAAGTCGTTAAATTAAATGGCTTTACTGCAATTCCTTTTTCCATAAGTAAATCTGTCAGACGCTCAACCATTAATTTTGTTGAACCATGCATCGAAACATAAGGAATTAACACTTTATTTCTAACTCCAGGAGATACCCAGTCCTTATAGGCATCTATAATAAATTTTGGTTTATCATAGACAGGTCCATGGCTGGGACAAATAAAATCAACTTCATATTCTCCAATCATCTGTAAATGTTTTTCAATTTGTTTACGGAAAGGCATCATGATCTCAGCATAATATCTTTTTGCTCCAAAATAAACTTTGGGTTCACTACTTACATATAAATTACTTGCTGCTCTATGCGCTCCAAAAAAATCACATGTAAAGAACATCTTGTCTTCCTGTAAATATGTAATCATTGTTTCAGGCCAGTGTACCCATGGTGTTAATCTGAATTCCAATGTCTTATCTCCGAGAGAAACTGTATCTTTATCATTGATAATAATAAATTTATCATCATTAATCTCTAAATGATCAACAAGCATATTTTTACATTTTTGATTTGTTATTACCTTAGATCCAGGATAGAGTTTCAGAATCAATGGAATAGCACCCGAATGATCCTGTTCTGCATGATTTGAAATAATATAATCAATTTTATTAATGTTCAAACTTTTAAGATTTTCTACCAACACATTTTCTTTAGTAGGATCAACAGTATCAATTAGCACTGTTTTTTCACTACCCCTGATTATATAGGCATTATAACTTGTTCCATCAGGGAGGTGAACCAGTTCATCAAATAATTTCCTGTCCCAATCTATTGCACCAACCTCAAATACTCTTTCATTTAATTTTCTAACAGCCATGTTTCCTCCTTTTATATATTTTATCTAATAAACTTATTAAATCACATAAAAATAATTTAATCAATTGTATCCAATGAGATCTTTATAAAATCACCTTCAATTCTTATCAGAAATTTCCTTAATTTAGAAGATTTCTGATTTATACACTCTCCAGATTTGATATTATATTTCCAACCATGCCTCTGACATGTATAGAAATCACCTTCTTTTTTACCTTTAGTCAGGTCAGCACCCTGATGTTTACATCCAACCTCTGAAGCAAAAAAACTATTATCATTCTCTTTAAAAACAGCAATTTTTTTTCCAAAAATAGATTTTGTTATAAAGTTTTTTTTATCTAATTCTTCAATTTTGCAAAATTTAACAAATTCCATTAATGCTCCTTTCATGTTTTATTAATACCATTTAAAGCAGCGACCTTATAGGCCTCAGCCCATGTCGGATAATTAAACACATTATGAATGAAACTATCAAGCTTCCCATTTAACGCCATTACCATTTGTCCAATATGTATAATTTCAGCAGCCTGCTCACCAATAATATGTATTCCTAAAATACTTGTTGAAACAGGATCAAAAAGTATTTTCAACATACCTGTATCATCTCCTGCAATAGCAGATTTTGCAACTTCATGAAAATAAGCTATTCCTGTTTTATATGGTATATTTTCTTTAATTAATTGTTCCTCTGTTTTACCTATATAGGAAATTTCCGGTATTGTATATATTGCAGCAGGAAAAAGCTCAGGTGCATGATGTTTAATTGGTAAGTCTAATGCATTGCAACTCGCTATTCTTCCCTGTTCTGCACTTGTTGATGCCAATGCAGGATATCCAATTACATCACCGCAGGCATAAATATTCTCAACCGAGGTTTGATATTTATCATTTGTTTTTATTAAATTTCTATCAGATGTCTGTACACCAATTTTATCAAGTTTAAGAGGATCAACACATGGCAAACGCCCCTTTGAAAAGAGTATTACATCAGCTTCATAATACTTACCGTCTTTTAAAGTAATCCGTCCTTTCCCATTCTTCAATGCTTCAATTGCTTCATAAGGACTTTCCATGCTTATTTTTATACCATATTCTTTAAATGTTTTAATTAATATCTCAACTATTTCCTGATCTAAAAAAGGGAATAAAAATTTATGATCATCGATCAGTCTTACATCACAGCCAAGTGCTGCAAACATACCTGCATATTCACTGCCAATAACTCCTGCCCCATAGACAATCAGTGATTTTGGTAATTCTTTTAACTTACTCTTAGTTGAGAATATAAAATTGCTGTCAAAGATTATTTCATGATCAAATTTTATATTATCAGGATGCCGTGGAATGGTGCCTGTTGCAATAATAATTTTATTTGCCTTAACTTCTGATATAAGTTCATTATTTCTATCTTTAATAATGACAGTTTTATTATTAAGTAATGATGCCTGTCCGTATATGACATCAACGCCATTTCTTTTAAACTGCTCTTCAATTATTTGTAACTCATAAGAAAGAATGATTTCAACACGTTCTAAAAGATCAGACAGTACTATTCTTTTGCCTGAACGACTACTTTTACCGTAAATTTTTTTTCTTTTAAGTCCCTTGAGATATAGGACTGACTCTCTTAGAGTTTTACTTGGAATAGTGCCTGAATGTAGAGATACTCCGCCAAGCTTATGATCTCTTCTATCTATTACAAGTGTTTTTTTGCCTTCTTTTGCAGATTGAATAGCAGCTTTTTGACCAGCAGGTCCACTACCTATAACAATAATATCATATTTCATTTATTATTTATAATATGATTATAAGCTGTAATACATAAAACTTACAGCTTATAACTCTATTATATTTATCCTTCGACTATTTTAAAATCTTCTTTACCTACTCCACAAAGTGGACATACCCAGTCATCAGGAATATCTTCAAATTTAGTTCCCGGTTCAATTCCTCCGTCTGGATCTCCTATTTCCGGGTCATATACCCAGTCACATACTTCACAAAAATACTTTTTCATTTTATTTCCTCCATTTTATTTATTTTGATTAGGGTCAACAAATACCCTTGTATTCATTTCTTTATCCATCATAAAAAGTCCATGCCCTGACCCTGATATCATTTTAATCTGTTTAATTTTTGAATCAAATGTTGCCTCTTCCTCTACCTGTTCATCAATAAACCAGTTCAAAAAAGATCTTGTAGCATGATCATTCTCTTCTATTGCCAATGTCATTATATTGTTTATCTTTGCAGTTACAAGCAGTTCATGTTTATAACCATCTTCAAATACAGTCTGAAGTGATTCCCAATCCCTTTGAGGTGCCTCTATTTCAGTAAAAAAAGGTCTTCCGCCTCTTTCAATAATGAAATTATAAAACTTTTCAACATGTGCTTCTTCCTCTTTTGCCTGTATTTTAAGCCAGTGAGCAAAACCTGTAAGATCTATTGAATCACAATATGCTCCCATAGCCCGATAGGTATAGGCTGAATAAATTTCAAAATTAATCTGCTCATTTAAAAGACTTTCAATGTTTTCCTTTATCATATTCCCTCCAAGTTTACAATAACAATAATCGTTATCAATAAGTAATTATATTATTTTTATTTGTATTTGTCAACACTTAGGGCTCGCGTATAAATAAGTTGGGTAATTAGACGATGATAGCGGATTAATATTCAAGGCAACTAACCATAAACATATT
>JAOZTV010000300.1 GCA_029939015.1 Candidatus Aminicenantota bacterium | reverse complement strand
TTAATTTGACAAGAGAGTGAATAAAATTTAGAATGTTTGTATGAAAAACAAAAATGATTCTATGTCTATTATATTATTTGCTTTTGGTGCAAATTTATTTATTGCTATAAGTAAATTTATAGTTTTTCTCTTAACTAGATCTTCTGCTATGCTCGCTGAGGCAATTCATTCTGTTGCAGACACTATGAACCAGATATTGCTTTTTGTAGGTATTATCAGAGGTAGAAAAAAAGCTGATGATTCACATCCTTTTGGGTTTGCAGGGGAGATGTATTTCTGGTCTTTTGTAGTATCTATAATACTTTTTACTATGGGCTCTATGTTTTCAATATATGAAGGCATAAAAAAAATCAGAAACCCTGAAGAAATCCATAATTTAAAGTTTGCTTTTATAGTCCTATTTATTGCACTAATTGCCGAGGGTGCAGCTTTTTATAAAGCGCTACAGAAGGTTAAAGGCGAAAAAGGTAAAAGAGGATATATAGAATATCTGAGAATTAGTAAAAAATCTGAAATAATTGTTGTATTTCTTGAAGATTTTGCCGCTATTTGTGGTTTATTGAGTGCGATATTTTTATTAACATTGCAGTATATAACCAAAAATCCAATTTATGATGCGATTGCTTCAATTATTATTGGAATTATTCTTGCAATTGTGGCAGTATTTCTTGGTAATGAGATAAAATCACTTTTGATTGGTGAGAGTGCAGGTCCGGAGGTAAGCCGTAAGGTTACAGAAATTATTAATTCAAATGATGGAATTAATAGAACTATAGATGTAAAGTCTCTTCAGCTTGGACCCGAAGATATACTTCTTGCAATTAAGGCTGAATTTGATCATCGATTAAATTCAGTTGAAATAAGCAATTTGATAAATGGTATTGAAAAAGAAATTAGAAATGCAATGCCGGATATAAAAAAAATATTCATAGAACCGGATATTTATAAAGAAGATTAATACCTAAGCTAATAAAAACAATAAATTATTTAATTTTATGAAGATTAATAGCTAAATTTATTGAATTTATCTTATAAATTTCATATAATAATTTATTATTAATAAAAAATTGGAGGAAAGAATGAAAAAAGTTCTAATTATAGTTTCAGTTATTGTTTTATTATTATTGTCATCAGCTTGTAAAGAGAAAGAGCAGACAATTGTAGAGAAATATTTTAAGGCTATGAAAGTAAATGATAATACAACATTATCTTCAATGGCTGTAAACCCTGTATCAGTGGAATTTAAGTCTTTTGTAATTAAAACCCCGCTTGGAGAAAAGCAGGAAGTTGACATGACATATCCAAGATTAAATGTTGAATTATTAAAACTTGAAAAAAAGCTTACTGAAAAACAGGAAAATGCAAAGAATAAAAAGGATACTTTTGATGATGCAAAATATTATCTTGAGGATAAAGAGGCTGCAAAAGAAGATGCAGATGCAGGCAGATTTCCAAAAGAATATCTTAATGATCTTCAAGGTTTTTATGTTAAAGCTGATAAAGAGTTAAAAAAAGCAAGTAGAGAATATAAGAGTACAAAGTACAGAGTTAGAAAACAAAAAATCAAAATTGAAAATGAAAAGAGATTGATGACCTTATCAACTGGTATTACAAAAGATATTAAAGATTATAAGGGTAAGGCAACAACAAGAATAGTTGAGACAGAAGTAGTCTTAACAGATGGCACAAAAAAGACCTATTCTTTTAAATTAAGAAAATATCTTGTTTATAAAGATGATGGTAGTAAAGAAAAAAAAGATATTAAATATAATAAAAGCAGATTTGTAATTTTAGAAATCAAAGCTATTTAATATTTAGATATATAAACTTAAAGCACGGGAGTTCTCTCGTGCTTTTTTATCGTATAATCTCTTAATTGAGTTATTTTGCTTAATTAAGATAAAATCAAAAATAGGAGAATAAAATGAAACGAATAATTTTTATTACAGTATTAATATTGTTTTTTATTAATATACTTACTTATGCAAATACAATAGAGAAGAAAGCATTAACATTTGAAGATATGTATAAGGCTGGGAGACTTTCATCAATAATAGTTTCACCAGACGGTAAACTTGTGGTATTTGTTGTAAAACAGGCAAGTTTAGAAAACAATAAGTATAAGAAAGATATTTATTCTATTGATATTGATGGAAAAAACCTGAAACGGGTGACTAATTCAAAAGGAAATAATTTTGCACCTCAATTTATAAATAAAAAAGAAATATCCTTTATATCAACAAGAGATGGAGGACTAAAGCTCTATAAGAAATCTCTTTTAGGCAAAATGGAAGTTGAGCTTATCAAAGGAGCTTCTGTTCCAGGAGGCTTTGGTTCTTATATCTGGTCAGCAAAAAAAGATGCTATTGCTTTCCAAGCAGATATATTCCCTTGTACAAAAACTATAGAAGAAAGTCTAAAGAAAGAAAATGAAATTAAATCAGAGGGCGTGGATGTTAAAGTTCTTACTTCTCTGATGTATAGAGTATGGAATTATTGGAAAGATGGAAAAAAAAGTCATATTTTTTATAAGTCTCTATCAGAAAAGCAAAGTTTTGACTTAACACCAGGTAATTATGATACGCCTCCACTTGATTTGGGCGGTAAACAGGATTTTTCTTTTTCTCCTGATGGACAGAAATTTGCCTTTGTGAAAAATACGGATAAGATGGTTGCGATATCAACCAATAACGATGTTTTTATAAGAGATATGAAAACAGGTAAGGAAATTAACCTGACTAAAGATAATAAAGCAAATGATATGTATCCGGTTTATGCACCAAATGGAAGATATATGATGTATCTGTCTATGAAGAGAGCAGGATTTGAGGCTGACAAAAAAGATATTATACTTTTTGATACAAAGACAGGGAAAAAGAAAAATCTTACTGAAAGTTTTGATAATACTATAGGTGAAATTTTATTTTCTAAGGATAGTCGTTATATATATTTTACATCTTATGAGAGTGTTTATCATCCTATTTATAGAATAAAGATAAGAAAAAACTTTAAACGTGTAATGAAATTGGAAAAACTTTATAATAATATTTATGCTTCCGGACTGTCTATTACTCCTAATGGTAAGGATATTTTGTTTTTAAATGAAACCGTTCAAATGCCAAAAGAAATATTTAAACTTAATATTAAAAAGAAAAAAATCAAGCAATTATCATACTTTAATAAGGCATTATTTGAAAATATTGAGTCAAATAAATTAGAGACCTATACATTCAAAGGTGGTAATGGCGATATGGTTGAAGCTTTAATGGTAAAACCGCCTTTCTTTGATAAAAACAAAAAATACCCAGTATTATTTCTCATTCATGGTGGTCCACAGGGTGGTTTTAGAGATGCATTCCATTATAGATGGAATCAAACTCTTTTTGCAGCCCCAGGATTTGTAGTTATTTCAATTAACTTTCATGGAAGCACAGGATATGGTCAAAAATTTACTGATGCTGTGTCAAAAGATTGGGGTGGAGTACCATTTCAGGATATAGTTATTGGCCAAAAATATGCAATAGAAAATTTCAGTTTTATTGATAAAGATAAGGTAGTAGCTGCTGGTGCATCCTATGGTGGTTTTATGATAAATTGGATTGCAGGACATCCTGACGATTTTGCCTATAAATTTAATGCTCTGGTATCACATGATGGGATATTTGATGCCAGAAGTATGTACTACTCAACTGAAGAATTATGGTTTGAAGAATGGGAAAATGGTGGAACTCATTATGATAATCCAGAGGCTTATGAAAAACATAATCCAATAAATTATGTAAAAAACTTCAAAACTCCAATGTTAATAATTCATGG
>JAOZTV010000582.1 GCA_029939015.1 Candidatus Aminicenantota bacterium | reverse complement strand
TATTTATTTCTTTAAATGCAGATTTTGGTTTTGTTGTTGTAACAACCTTACCACCTGTATTTTTTGCTATTTTAGAAAAAATGCTATAAACATCTCCTGAAAATTCTTTATATTCAGTTCCACGTTTTCGTTTTTCATTTGTATTAATATAAAAAAAATGCAGCATTATATTTGAATCTTTTAATGCCTTGCTAACTTTTTCTACATTTATGAATTCCTCTACATTTTCCTGTTGAAATACCTCAACTACATCAAATCGTATGTTTTCATTTTTCATTAATGCATCCATTACCTTCCGGTCTGGAATAACTCTATATTCTTTTTGATAAACTATATAAAAATAAGATTTACCATTTGACTTCTTCAACATTGCTGATAATTTTATAAATAAATCTTCATTTAGTTTTCTTAAATTTCGCATTTCTTCAAGCAATTGCCTATAATTGACTAAATTTCTTTTTACAGTACTTAATGACACAGAAAACCCTGAGCTATTTCCTGAAGAACTAATCCCCATATCATTACCGATATCTATAGACACCTGAGCCATATTATTTAGTACATTTTGATAGCTTGCAGCCCCAATTGCAATATCTCTTTTTAAAACATCTTTTGTAAGTTTAATTAATTTTTCCTTTGTCTGAGATTTTCTTGTTTTTTGTGAGAAACCATAAGGTTTGACAGGAGTAAATATTGTCAATTGATCCTCAGGTTTTACTAAATCGTTAAAAATATAGTCAATAGAGTTTGCCAATTTTGAATTGTATTTTGTAGCTTGGAAAAACACAATATGCCTATCACCTGCATTATTATCTGCTAAAAGTAAACTGCTCATAAAAAAAGCAGAAAAAATCATTAAACATAAAACTAAAATAATTCCTTTTTTTATCATTTTATACCTCCAATATATTAACTCCAAACATATTAACAAAAAAACAAAAAATACTCAATCTATATTTAATAATAAGAATTATTTTTTTATATTTATTACCTAAATTAAGAAAAAAATTAAGATTATTCTCTTTTTATTTTTTCAAACTATCAGCTGCTATATTTAGGTTATTGAAATATATTGCAAAA
>JAOZTV010000299.1 GCA_029939015.1 Candidatus Aminicenantota bacterium | reverse complement strand
AAAATAAATCTTAATAACTATAAATTACTTATCTTCGATATAGATGGTACTTTATACGACCAGAAAAAACTTCGTATAAGAATGTTGATTGATATTGCACTATATTATTTTATAAGACCCTTTAAATTTTATGAATTAAAAATATTAAAAATATTTAGAGAAGAAAGGGAAAAAAGAAAGGGGTATAGCTCTGATAATTTGAATGATGAACAGTATATGTGGGTTGTTGAGAAAACAAAATATTCTATTGATACAGTCAAAAATGTTATTGAAAAATGGATTTTTACAAGACCTTTAAAATATTTAATCAAATATAAATATAAAGGATTGGATAAATTATTTATATATTTGAAAAACAATAATATTAAAATTGGAATTTATTCTGATTATCCAACTAAAACAAAAATGGAATATCTGAAATTAAAAGCAGACATTGAAATTGCTTCGACTGATAAAGAAATTAATGCCTTAAAACCTGACTCTAAGGGTTTACTTTACATTATTAATGAACTTGGAATTAAGGTTGATAACAGCTTGTTTATAGGCGATAGAGAAAGTACTGATGGTAAATGTGGCAAAAATGCAGGAATGGATTATTTGATTATAGATAAAAAAGGAAAAATCTTTGAAGAGCTTATCCGATAATGATAAAATTAAAATCAATATATCATAGAATTGACCTTTATATATATCGTAAATATATAAATTATAAATTAGCTTCTTTATTAATAGGGAGTTTTATTATAATTTTTTCAATATCAGCCTGTCATATTACTACAAGTCCCGATAAAATTTATAATATTAGAAGTAAAATAATAACTCTAGCAAAAAGTCTTAAAGGCATAAAATATGTATATGGCGGTACAGATATATATGGCTTTGACTGTAGTGGCTTTGTCCACTATGTTTTTGATTCATTTGGAGTTAAAGTCCCAAGAACAGCAAAAAAGCAGTCTAATGCAGGCAAAAAAATACGATTATATAAGGCAGAAAGTGGTGATATAATCGTTTTTAAACTAAAAAGAAGATCCTGGCATTCAGGTATTATTAATAAAAAAAACAAAAAATACTATTTTATTCATGCTCCAAATAAGAGGGGCGTAATAAGAGAAGAAGAATTAAATGGATACTGGCTAAAAAAAACAAAATACATAGTCAGGGTTTTGTAAAAAATAGTAAAATAAGGCAGAGAGGCAGAGAGAGATACAACCCAATCTGGCATAGCCAGAGCCAAAAAGCCCTAAGCCCAAAGCTTTAAGCTATAACATAAAACCTATTAAACCTTTTTATAACTCTTTAACTCTTAAGCCTTATGCATTGGGCTTATAGCTTAAAGCCATGTTAATTCCTATAAAAAAAAAACACGAAATTTAGTACTTACATACTAATGTGTCTTATAAGCTCTTTCTCTTTGCCTCTCTGCCTACTTGCCTACTTGCCTTGTTTTTATTTACTTAACCTCAATAGTAGCTGTATTTCCTTCCATACTGACATTTGATTTGTTTTTTGTTGTACAATTAATACTTCCAAAATTTATTTTGTATTCTCCTTTTTCAAGGAATTTTACTTTTATTTGAGCAAGGGTGCTGCCTTTCATGTTTTTTTTTTTGAAAGTATAACCAAGGGTAAATGAATTGCCTGAAACATTATCAAATACAGAAACTTCTTTGCTTTTTTGAAAAAATGAAGTCCTTACATTTTCAATTTCAACTTTTCCTCCGTCAATGCTTCCAGTCAGGTTTAAACTTTCAATGTCTTCCTTTGAATTAAATCTAAGAGTAAAAATTGCTGATTTTCCAACTGCCATTCTTCTTTTAGTTGGAGAAACAACAAGTCTATTAGCACTTCTTCTTGCTGGTGTATTTACATTGCCTCTACGAGGTAGTGATTTGTTATTATTTGAAACTGTTTTTATATTTGACCAGACTGTACTATTATCGGTTTCTGATACATTTACCTTTCTTATAATTCTTGGTGTTATTGAAAATATTACATCTGTCTGTGTTATTCTATCATCATTAAGGGCAAACAATTTCCCGAGAATTGGTATTCGTGCTATTACTGGAAGACCTTTTAGTGATTTTCTCACTTCGTCCTTAATAAAACCACCAATAATACTTGTTTCTCCCTCTTTTAATCTTAGGAAACTCTTTAATTCTCTATTGCCAAGTACTGGAAACTGGTCAATATAGGTAGAAATAAAGTCCATTTTTAGATCTAACTGCATACTGATATCCCCGTTATTATGTATAAAAGGGGTTATTTCAATTCTTATGCCTACATCTCTATAATCGTAATTAGTCATAGGAACATTTGAAATTCCACCGGCAGCTGCTGCCGCAAAGGTAGTCTTTGGAATTGGGATTTTTTCACCAATTTTAAACTCAATTTTTTCATCATTGACACCACGAAGATTTGGTTTTGCTAAAATCTTGCTATTTGTGTTAGATTCTAAAAAAGTCATTGCAGCTGTTGGAAGAGTAATAAAAAAATTTGTGTTTTTAATGTCATTAAAATTCATAGATGATGAAAAAGTACCTGAACCATCATCAGCACCAGCAGATAAACCAGCTGAAACAGAAGTTCCAAAATCTGCACCAAGCTTGCTTATAATATCCCTATTTACTTCAAGTATTTCAATGTCTATTGCAACTTCACTCTTAGGCTTATCAATCTTTGCAAGAAATCTTTCTATTTCTTTAAGAGTCAAATAGGCTGCTTTAACTATCAAGGTATTTGAAACAACATCGTCCTGAACAATAATTCTCTGATCTCGAAATAAGGTCATCAAGAGTTTCTTAGCATCTTCTGCCTTCGTATTTTGAAGGTAAAAAACCTTTACACCCTTAAGCTCAAATTGTTTTTTTTTATATGTCTGGTTTGGGTATATTAAAATAGATGATTTATTAAGTATTCTATATTCTGAGTTGGATATCATACAAAGTTGGTCTAATAATTCATAAAATCCGGTCTTTTTAACATCTAAGCTATATATAAAGTCTTTGAAATCTTTATCAAAAATGAAATTTATATCAAAGGTATCACCAACAGCTTTGTAAATTTTGGTAATTGGTACAGCTTTTAAATTAATCCTTTCAATCTCTTCCTTTGGGTCAACAGAGAGTTTAACAGGTGGCTCTATACTTGAAACAAAAGTTTTTATTGTTTTTTGTTCGGAGTTTTTAAAATCATTTATTTCCTGATTGAGACTAAAGTTTTCAGGGAAAATTCTTAAGGCCTTATTATAGGAAAGTAGAGCCTCTTTTTTCTTTTTAAACTTTTTGTATTTTCTTGCCTGAGTCAGATATTGAAAATATACCTTAAGTTTTGATCGGAATAATTGAGTTCTAATTTCTGTATTACTAGGGTTTTCTTTTAATGTTTTTTTAAAATATTCTACTGATTTTTCATATTCTCCATTTTGATAATGTGTTATACCTTCTGAAATATTTACTTTATCCATAATGCAATTATTCAATAATATGGTTAAAAGAATTAGGACAAAGGAATAATAAAATGAGACTTTATTTTTCTTCATCTTCATTCTCCTTTAGATTAATGTCATATTTTTTGTTTTCTATTTTTATACTTAAAGTTTTTAATGATACCTTAATTATTTCAATCTTATCAAGTATTATATCACCCTCTCTACAGGTAGCAAATTCACCATTAATACTCAATAAAACGGTTTTTAAATTTTTTCTTAAAACAAAGCCTTCATATATTATATTATCAAAGATTTCCTCGTGTTTTCTCTTTAATTTTTCTTCTTTAATATTAAACATTTCTGTTTTTTCGGAAATATTTTTATTAATGATTTCCCGTTTAGT
>JAOZTV010000298.1 GCA_029939015.1 Candidatus Aminicenantota bacterium | reverse complement strand
TATGTTAAAATCTGATTTTGACCATATTTGTTTTTAATGCTATAATTGTTTTCAAATAATGCACCTGTAGCTCAGAGGATAGAGCTTGGGATTCCTAATCCCAGTGTCGCAGGTTCGATCCCTGCCAGGTGCGTTTTTGAGAGGATGGTCATTGATGAAAAAAATATTAATAGTAGAGGATGAACCTGATTTTAGAAACGTACTTTACGAATTTTTAGAATATAAAGAGTTTGAGGTATCGGTAGCTATAAATGGTAAAGAAGCTCTAAAAATTATCGAAGAAAATGGTTTACCAGATCTTGTTCTTACAGATTTGATTATGGAAGAAATGGAAGGAATAGAATTAATAAGTATTTTAAAGAAAATGAAAGAAGATATTAAAATATTAGTAATGTCAGGTGGGGGAAAAATAAATGCTGATAGTTATTTTAAGATAGTAAAGGCAATTGGTGTGTCAGGTATGTTAAAAAAACCGTTTAAATTGGATGAGCTTTTAAAATTAGTTGAGAAAAATATATGAAACAGGCTTTTTTTAGCATTTTAATAATTCTATTAATAATAACTGGGTGCAGTAGAAAAAAAATATTAATTCCTGAAATAACACCTAATATTGAACATAATATAGTTTATTCAATAGAAAAGAACAACGATTTACTTGAAATTATTCCCAATAAAAATAATGTATTCTTTATATATAAAAATGGTAAGATAATTAGGTTAAATACAAAAACTTTTGTAAAAGATGCTCAATACCAGTGTATGTTTGGCTTTGACTCTGATATACAGGTGTTTAATAATATTATTGTCCTTAATAATTCAGATAATAATATAAGTCTATTTGACTTAGATAAAATGGATATTATTTACTCTAATAATAATATTAAATTTGATGAAATTAAGTATTTAGATGACAAAAGAATAATTTTTCTATATAAGGGTAATATTATTATTTTTGACTATAAAAAAAAAAAATATTAGGTTCATTGAGTATAGAAAAAAACAATTTGTTGAATTGTTTTGCCGATAAAAACAAATTATATGTTTGTACTACAACTGAAATAAATAAGTTTGATTTGAATAGAAATGAATTTGAAATTATTAAATTAAAAAACAAATCTAAATCAGAATTTTTATATGATAATGGTTTTTTATATTATTGTTCTGAAAAGCGATATTTTATTAAATATTCTATAAAAAAAAAAACTGTTTTATGGGCATACAAACTACCTGCTTATAGTGTTCAAAAACCTATAAAATTAAACAAACATATTTTAATTATGCTTAAAGACTTCAATTTGTATTTTTTTAATAGTAATGGTACGTTATATTGGTGGGAAAAATTAGGTACAACACCATTTTTGAATCCATTAGTAAATGAAGAAAATACAATAGTTGCATTATTACCAAAAAAAAAACCATCAATTAAATTTTTTAATATAAAAAGTAAAAAATCTTTTATTTACAAGTTGAATATTGCTTTGTCAAAATTTTTTATTAATAATAAAAAAATATTTGCTTTGTCAGATGATTTAATAAATAACACATTCAATCTGATAAGAATCGGCAACGTATATACTGTTGATGTGACAATCTTACCTGCTACAGTTCTGGTTAAAAATAAATCTATAGAATTTAAGTTTACTCCAGTAAATTTAATAAAACCCTGGTATAACATTGAAATCGTTAATAATAATAAAAAAAAAATATATTCTTTGGAAATAAAACCAGAGACAAAAAATTCTTTTGTCTGGTTTCCACAAGATGAAGGAGATTTTGAGTTATCCATAGAAGTTAAATCCGAGAATAGGGATAAAATATTAATATCAAAACCATTTTCAGTAGTTGATATGAAAAAACTTCAGAATAATTATTATTATAAAATTCTCTCAGAATGTGATAGGCTAAATTATTATGAAAACTGACATTGTTCTCAATTATCTTAAATTAAATAATATTGAATATTATAAGAATGCCAGTATAAAATCATATTTAACTATTGAAATTGGTGGCAAGGTAAACAGTATTATTATTATTAAAAAAAAACAAGAATTAGTAAACTTATTGAAAATATTTGAAGATGCAAATAAGTATTATATTATTCTTGGTGGTGGAAGTAATGTTGTTTTTTCTGATTTTTCACCTGAACTATTTGTCATTATTAATAAGATTGATGATATAGAGTTAATTGGTAATAATAAAATAAAAGTTTCGACTGGTACTTCAAATAAAGTACTTTTAGACTGGTGCAAGGAAAACGGTTATTGTGGTTTAGAATTTCTTGCTGGTATTCCAGGTACGATTGGAGGTGCTGCTGCAGTAAATGCTGGGGCCTATGGGCGGTCAATGTCAGATGTTGTTATTGATTCAGAAGTATATTATTCAAATGAAGGTGTTCAATTTATTGATAATAGTGGTTTTAAATTTGAATATAGAAATTCTGTCTTTAAATATGGTATAAATGTTATATTAGACTTGCGATTAGCTGTTAAAAAATGTTCAAAGGAAAAAATGTCTTCTTTAATTCATGATATATTAATTAAAAGGGGAACAGCTCATTCAATATATAAAATGAAAACGGCAGGATGTTTTTTTAAAAACCCAATTATTGATGGTAAAAAAATATCGGCAGGTAAAATTATTGAGCAATCCGGACTAAAAGGTGAAAAATTTTCCAATATTATGGTGTCAGACTATCATTCAAATTTTATTATTAATACAAATAATGCAAATTTTAAAGATGTACAAAATATTGAGAAATCAATAATTAATAAAACCTATGAAGCAACAGGTATAAAACTCAAACGTGAAGTGATTTACGTACTCTCTACTGGAGAGAAAATATAGTTATTTTTTATTTAAAAATTTATTAATTTCTTTTGTGGAAAAAGATTGTTTCTCTTCTAATTTCATCATTTTTGTATAAGTATTTCCTTTTCCTGCAATTAAATAAAAATCTTCTCCATTAAATTTGTCATTTATAGTATTTACTCTCGTTCCTTTATCAATTAATATAAAATATTTGTCTTTCTCAATTTCACTGAGTTGTTCAATTAAAGATTGTTGTGTTCGGTTTCTATTAAATTGAAATTTTAAAGTTGTCAATAATTGTTCATTAAATAAAATAAGTATTGGTAATTTAAATTTTCTTTTATCTAAATGTACTGTTTTAGAAGCTAAATCAATTTCTAATTTATTTTTTAGTCTGGGGAAATCCCAAAACTTTATTGCCATTCCTTTCCAATGCTTTAATTTTGTCATAATATATGTTTTTTCTATTTTGGCTATCTTCAGTTTTTTTTTGTTTATTCTTTTAAATTGTTTGATTGAAGTGTTTCTTTTTTTATTTAATAATAAATTTCGTCCGAGTCCAATGTCTCCTTTATAACCTATAAATGGGAGTATGGTTGATCCGATGTCAAAATTAGAGCCAAATATGTTGGCTCTTTCATGTTGATTACCGGTTGGATCAATAATCATAAATAAATTACGTCTATTAATTTTTCTGATTTTACCATTAACTCTTATCTTACTAGTAAGCAAACTATGTGCAGAGTTTCTTAATGCTATATGATCTGAAACCAATACTATTATTGTGTTCTTCGCATAGGGCGAAGATATTATTTTATTGATTAATTTGGATATTAAAAAATCTGAGCAGGCGACTGCATTAAGGATTGGGTTACTACCATCTTTGTATCTCGAATTGAAACTCTTAGAAATATGTCCATTGGGATGATGTGTGTCTAATGTAAGAGTAAAAAGACCAAATCGTTTCTTTTTTTTTGATAGTTCAATAAATCTTTCATATACAATATCCAATAAGGTGTCATA
>JAOZTV010000297.1 GCA_029939015.1 Candidatus Aminicenantota bacterium | reverse complement strand
GTTGCCCTGACAGGTCAGGATAAAGGAATAGAATTACACGATTTGATACCGACAATCGAAGAAGGCTCAGAGCTCAATATCATACCGCGTATATTAAATATGAAAGAAAGAATAGAAAAATTAGGTTTATAAAAAAAGTGAAACTTATTTAAAAATCTCTCCTGCTTCGTTATACCAGAATAGTAAATCTAAATGGCTTATGGGAATTTTTATGTCTTTTGCAAATTTTTGCATTTTGAATTCAATTTCAAGATATAGTTTCTTTGTTATTGTTTTTGGAATATCTTCAATTACTCCAAGTCTTTTTAAGTTTTTCAGAATATGCCTGTCTAAAATGGCATATTCAAGATTAGCACCAATATTTCTTAAAAAATGTGCTGATTCCTTATAGCCGAATCCCTTAATATTCTTAACAAGCCATTCTCTTTCTTCCTGATTATCCAAGAGTTCAGTTAGTTTTTCTCTAATATTCAATATACCATTTTTTAAAAAAATATTTCTAGCAAGCACTAAATATTTTGCCTTATTATTCCTGAACCTGACAAGATTCATAAACTCACTCATTTCAACAGCTTTACCTTTATACAGAAGATTTTTTTCTTTTAAAATATTTACTGTTTTCCAACAATTTACAGCCTTTGATTGAGGTGTAAATATACAAAATGCTAATTCAGAAAAAATATCATCATTAGTACCTGTTTCCCAGATATTTTTAAAATTTGATATACTTAAATCTATATCATTTTTTAAGGTATTATAGGCACTTTTTAATTCTTTTATACTCACTGGCTATTTGCCTCTTGCCTCACTGCCTTAAATAAATACTAATTCGTAGTAGAATTGCAAGAATCGCAAATTCCTTCGAATTCTATTTTATACCCTGTAATTGAAAAATTATCTTCTATCTCTTTTAAATCAATAAGATCTTCAAGTTTGTTTTTCATCCAGACATCGTTGACTGACCCACATTTAGTACATTTTATATGATGATGTTTTTCCATATTACCATCATACCTTGCAGGTTCATTTGGTATCTCGATTTTCCAGATATTACCCATATCTGTTAATTGCTCAACATTTCTATATATAGTTGCAAGGCTTACCTTAGGATATTTTACCTTGACAATATCATATAATTCGTCAACTGTTGGATGATAATTCTTTTTATTAAGTATGCTTTGCACCATTTCTCTCTGCTTCGAATATCTATAATTCATACCCCCTCCTATCAATAACAATTATTGTTACCAAGTTCATTATAGTATTATTTATCTATTTTGTCAACAAAAGCAATAGACTATTTCTTTCAGTTCTTATATAATATTTAATGGAAGAAAAGAGGACAAAGGGATTACGGATTGTAATTGCAATCATTGCACTGGTTTTTGTTATTTTTGTATTGATAAGAATTTTTTTTGATGAGGGTAAGAATCTTTCTCCAAACTTTGTTAATAGCAATACTTTAATTTTTGTTTTATGGGTCATAATATCACTTTTCAGCTTAACTTTTTTATTTGTTTTTTTTAGAAACCTTATTAAACTCTACTATGATAAGAGCAAATATTATAAAGGTGGAAGATTTAAAAATAAACTTGTTTTTTTCTTTATAACATTTTCTATAGTCCCGACATTATTACTTTTTTTCTTTGCAACAGATATGATAAATAAAGGAATTGAAAAATGGTTCAGTTTAGATGTTGAATCAATTATTTCAGAAATCACGACCGTTGAAGATAGTTATTATAAAAATGCACAGGAAGAGTTAAACCATTATTCAAATAATATTGGAAAAATGATAATGGCAAAAAAAATGTACACTAATGCCAATAAAAAATTCCTAAAAACAAAAGTAAAAGATAAAATGAAAGAATATAAACTTGAGACTGTCAATATTTATAAAGATGAAAGAGAACTAATGTCACTTTTAAATCCAACAGTTCCTCTACAGGAATATAAAAATCTGCCTTTTGAAACTATTTATAAAGGGATTAGCAATACCCCATTTATCCAAAAAGATCAATTAAAAGACGGATTACTTATCAGAAGTGGATTACATTTTAATATAAAAGCAAGCAGTGAAAAAATACTTGTAATTATTGGTAGATATTACTCAGGACAATATGTAAAAAGTTTGAACCGCTTAAAAAATAAGGCAACAAATTATATTGAGTTAAAAAAAATCAAGGATCATGTTAAAACAACCTATATACTTCTCTTTATTTTCATCACTATTCTTATCATTTTTGCGGCTTCCTGGCTTGGCAAATACCTTGCAAAGGGCATAACAACTCCAATTGAAAAGCTCATTGAAGCAGCATCAGAAATAACGAGGGGTAATCTTGATGTTAAGATTGAATATGATTCAAAAGATGAATTTAATCTGCTAATAACAGAATTTAATAAAATGGCAAATGATCTAAGTCTGAATAGAAATAAATTAAATAAAAGAACAATAGAACTAAGGCAGAGAAGAAGTATGAACGAAACGATTCTTAAAAATATTACATCAGGTGTAATTGCGATTAGTTCTACAGGTGAGATTATTGATATTAATCCTGAAACAAGAAGAATGCTAGGACTTGGTGATACAGAAATATTAAAAGCTTCATATAGCGATGTATTTTCAAATGATTTATTTATTGATATAAAATCATTAATTGACAGTGCCTTTAACTCAAAATTTAAAACATTTGAAAAAGAGATTGACATTAAAATCAAAGGCAAGATATTAAATCTGGCGATGAGGATTACACAAATAAGAAATCCTATAAACAACAAATCTTCGGGTATTCTTGTTGTTTTTACTGAATTGACTCAATTAATTAAAGCTCAGCGAGTACTTGTCTGGCGTGAAGTTGCAAAAAGAATTGCCCATGAGATTAAAAACCCCCTAACACCAATTCAAATATCTACACAGCGTATTCTAAGAGCATTTGAACTGCCTGATGATAAATTCAGGAGAGTTGTTGAAGACAGCATAAATATTGTAATGCAGGAGGTTGAATCAATAAAAAATCTTGCTGAGGAATTTTCAAATTTTGCACGTTTACCTGAACTGAAATTTACCAAGGGTGATGTCAACCTTATATTAGACAAACTCGTTTCAGTTTATTCTTCAATATATGACCAGATGGATTTCAGAGTCAATCTTGATGTTAATCTTCCAATAATATTAAGAATAGATACAGAACAATTCAAGAGAATTCTTGTCAATATAATAGATAATGCTATTGAATCTATGAATAAAACAGGTGTTATTGATATTTCAACATCATTTAATAAAGACACTCAATTTGTAAGGATTGAAATTGCAGATAACGGACAGGGTATAAACGACGAAGACAAACAAAAACTATTTATCCCTTATTTTTCAAAAAAAGCATCAGGTACAGGTCTTGGCTTAGCCATTTCCTATAAAATCATCGAAGAACATAACGGGATGATATCTGTAGTTGACAATAGTCCTCAAGGTACAAGGTTCATAATTGAAACACCTGTTTAAATGTATCACTGTCCAATAATACATTTTAGTTACGTTATGTTACGTTCCGTTACAAAAGAGACATATTTATTGTGTGAATTAATGTTAGGGTTTAAAATATCTTTTAATATTGAGAGTATTTTAAATTTTAAAATATAAACAAAGGAGGATACAGAGTGAACACAAAAAAATTATTTTTAGCTGTAATGTTTTTAATTGGTTTTATGTTTTTATTTGGCGATTCAGTTTTATTTGCCGATAATGCAAAACCTCAGGAAAAAGAGGTAAAGAAGAAAAAGAAAGAAAAAGAAGTAAAAAAGAAAAAGAAAGAAAAAAAGAAGGTCAAATTAAAATCATTTCACTATGAAATGAC
>JAOZTV010000296.1 GCA_029939015.1 Candidatus Aminicenantota bacterium | reverse complement strand
TGTTTACCATCATATCTTATTACCTTATTCATCTTCTATTTTCCTTTCTAAGTTCTATATTTTAGCAAACTAATTATACTGGATGTCTACTTTACTGTTAATTCCAGTACTCTAATACCTGATAATTCCGGTGTTAAAATACCGAAAGGGTGTGAAAGTTTCACACCCTTTCTTGAAAAAATACAGCAGTCCACTGCAGCCGGATTATCCCTTGATAACGGAATTCCTTCTCGCTTATCTCTGTTTCATCCGGATATCTTTAGCAATAACGACATAAGCGAACTTACTCGTTCTAGCCAATTCTACAAACCGACACCTATCTCAAATTGTCATATTCTCACACTCAACAACAAGGTGTGAGCCAACAGTTTTTTCATTCCTAAAAAAAGCCTCTTCTAACAAAATGGTAGCCAAATTAATAATAGCCCTTTGATTTCCTTGACACGAAGAAGCTATAATTTCTATAGCATCCCTGTCAAACAGGTCATTAGGAGCCTTTGCAGACTTTAATCTTGCATTAAAAAAATCTACAGACTCATTATGAGAAAGAGCCTTTGTGGAAAAAATGGAAACAATTCTTGATTTTACAGAAGCCATAACATGCATAGACAGTTTTTGCTTAAGAGAAACATCTCCAACAAGCACCAAAGCAGCCGCAATACGATTATCAGGGTGAAACAACAAAGAGCAAATATCTCTAAACGACTCTTTTTCCATAAGATTTGCCTCATCAATAAAAAAGACAGGAAACTTTGACTTTTGACCAGTAGCCATATTCTTTAACTGCTTTTGTAGCTTAATAATAGCTGGCGTAGCATATGAAGTCATATCAATGCCTAAAGCTTCCCCAATAGCCTTCTGCATACCACTTCTATTAAGACCTCCATAGCTAACAAAAATAGGCAAATAATAATTCTTATCTAAATTGCTAATCAGAAACTGAACAAGAGTAGACTTTCCAGAACCAGTCACCCCAGTAACTACAAAATTCTTACCATTGCTTAACAAAGAATTGGCAATTTGCAAAACTTTTTTCTCATGATTAGAAAAAAAAGGACAATCCAAATTATAATCAACAGCAAAAGGATGATTTTTCCACCCAAAAAACTCTGCAAAAGAAACCTTAGAGTCAAAAATATCAGACATATTGACACCTCCTCAATACTTAAAAAATTAGAACATTAACAACAAAAGACTTGGTTCACAAACAAATGACAAGATAAAACCAAAACCCTAAAACTCTTCAATACTAGGCATTTGGGTGTTGAAACCGCCTTGCATTCTTGTGCAAATCAATAGGTTTCACCGGCGAAAAATCATTACCATAAAAAATAACAGACAAATCCCATGGAAGATAAAATACAGTCTCTCTTGTGCCTGGAACAGCATCCTTTAACTCCCACAGCTTCCCTCTCAAACGGACAGTGCCATTGCCATAAACCTTGCACCTTTTCTCCATATAAAACAAAGCAGAAATATCAGCAACCTCAGGCACAGAACTACAGCAACTTTCTACAGCCAAACGCTTATTAATAGGAGTAGAATCAATACCGCTGTGCAACTTGGAATGATAACCATTTAACCAAACAGAAAACTCCTTATTAATATCCTCAACAGACTTAAACTTTTCAGAAGACAAAAACTGATCTCTCACAGTTCTGAAAAACCTTTCAACCTTTCCTCTACCCTGTGGTTTATAAGGAGGAGTGTGAATCATTCTTACCCCCAACTTTGCACAAACAATCTTTAAATGCCTGCTTTTATAAGCAGCACCATTATCAGAATAAAAAATCTTTGGCATCCCAAACCTTCTCACAGCAATCATCAAATCACTCATAAGAGTCTCCACACTCTCAGAAACATAAAACTTACCAGCAACAACAAAACGACAGCAATCATCTAAAATCACATGTAAATAAGTTTTTTTCTTATACTTTCCATGCCACAACTTTGGACCATGCATAAAATCAGCAGTCCACAGAGCACCAAACAGATCATACTCAAAAGAACGAAAAGAATCTTTATTAGAAAGATGTGAATCACGCTTAAGGTTACGTAGCGTACAAAAATTATAAATAGTCGATTGACTTGGCTTCCTTCCATCCCAAACACCTAGCTTTAACAACTCCTCAAGCATCTTGGCAACAGTCCATCTTGGATGCTTTTCCCTTAACTCAAACAGGCAGTCAGCAATTCTCTCTGAAATTTTGCTTACACCCTTATCAGCCCTTTCTTTATCCTTTAAAGCAGGTAAACCCCCTGACTTATAACGATAAAACCACTTTCTTATAGTTTCAGGGCTAAATCGACAACTCCTCTTATCAGGTGCCAAATAGCTCTTACTTGCAAGCTGAAATAACATATCTTCCATACTTGAGCCCTCTAGTTCCCTGTGCAAAAGTGAACTGATAATAGAAAACCTAAACAATGCCATATCAAGACTATTGTAATTAGTATTATCATTCATAAAACACCTCCCAAAGTTATTGCCAATACGATACAATACCTTTAAAAACTTAAATATAGCCGTTTTGTGTTGTTGGAATAAAATCATGGAGCCCGCTTTAAAATAACAATAGAAAGCCAGTAGTTAAAATCTCTATGAAAATTAGCAGAGGATTCTAAATGAGGAAACGCAAATAAATAATCTTTCTCTTTATACAGTTTTTTTTTAAAACAAAAGCTAGTTTAAAAGCTCTCTTTACAACTTTCCAGCTCCTTCCTGACTTTTTTGAAATCCAGTAAAGTGACTTTCCCTGTTCTGTTGCCAGCTCAAGAACTAAAATCAAGAAAGCCAGAGAATGTCTTATAAATCTTAAATACGGAAAGGGAAGTATGGAAAAAGTTTTTCTTTTACATTTAGAGTTTCTGCACAAGTATCTCTGAATGTGTATTTTATCTTGAACATTAAACTGAAAACACCTTAAAACTGGGTCAACAACAAACCTATCGTAAAATCCATACTTAATCGTTTTATACTTTTCTCCACACACAGGACACATGGGAGTAATTTCAATATGTTGATTTTTTATTGCAATAGTCAGCAAATGTCTTAAGATATTAATGTGTTCTGCTTAGAGTTGTGGTTGAGGTTAATTGAAATTTAAACATGGCTAAGACCCCCTCTCTAATCTCCCCCGATGGGGGAGAGGTGAATAACATGGCATAAGCAAGTGTCCTGCTATCACCAAGGATTGTTTGGAGAAATAAGAGCTAACAACTACTCAGCATAGCGAGTTCTTATTTCTCTTTTTATTTTACTGCATTTTTCTTATGGAAGTAAAGCATCTCTGGAATTTTTGCCTATTTACAGGGACTGGAAGGAAAGAATTAACAATTATCTGTTAAAAAAATGTATACACAACAGAACAAGGACAATAGGAGGTAGAGAAGAAAAAATTCCAATATCAGAACTTTATAACCGAGAAAAACATCTTCTGCTTCCCCTTCCTGACAAACCATACGAAAACATCAAAATACAACCGGCAAAAGTTGATAAATACCAAACAGTAAAAATAGACAAAAACAGATACTCAGTACCAACATCCTTTGTAGGATACAAAACCCAAACCCACATAATTTGTTGGAAAATTACAATCTACGCCTATAACAAAAAAATAGCAGAACATCCAAGACTACTTGGCAATAGCAAATGGCAACTAAACCCATTTCATTACCTTGAACTTATAGGTAGAAAAATAAGGTCATTTGACAACGCAAAACCACTTGAAGAATGGCGTCAAAACTGGCCAAAAAGTTATGAAAAAATGCTTGAAAAACTAATAGCAAAAAAAGGAGAAAACAAAGGTAAAAGAGAATTTCTGAATATCCTGCAACTTCACGAAATCTATCAACCCACATTAGTAGAAAAT
>JAOZTV010000295.1 GCA_029939015.1 Candidatus Aminicenantota bacterium | reverse complement strand
TAGAGCATAGGATTTCCAGGAACTTTCTTTCTTCCTGAATTTTTAATAAGTTTTTTTGTAATCAGATTTTTTAATGGACCTACTGAGTTAACCTTTCTCATATCAGAAATATCTGCAAGTGTTACCGGTTGTCTATAAGCTATAATTGATAATGTTTCAAGTGATGCCAAAGATAGTCTCGATGATGTTTTTAATGTAAAGAAGTCCTTTAGAGAGTCGTGAAGTTCTGCTTTTGTTACAAGGGAAACCCCTCCACCACTGATTTTTAATGAAATACCATGGATGTTATTATTGTATTTTTTTTCAATAAGTGTAATTAATTTTTTAAATTCATCAATTTTTTTAAACCCAAAAATATCCATAAATCTTTCAGGTATTATTGGGTCTTTCGAAACAAATAGTGCAGCTTCAATGAAAGCAATTCGTTTTTCATCAGAGTCAAAATTGTGCATTTTTATGTTTTTTTCATTATCTTTCATCGTTTTTATTCCGATACCTTCCAAACAGATATTTTTTCAAATAGATTTTTTTGAATAGCTGTGACAATTTTTTGTTTAACCATTTCTAAAAGAGTAAAAAAGCTGACAAGTTTTTCTTCAATAGAAGGCATATTTTCTAAATAATCTGAAAAATCAAGATATCCGTTTTCTGTGAGTATTTTCAAAATTTTATTTAATTTTTCTTCTATAGAATAGTTTTTGCTCTTGATATGAAAAACCTCTTCCTTATTCATTTTATTGACAATGTTCATAAAAACTTCAGCTAATTGAAAAGTAGAAACATCTTTTATTTCAAATTCTGTGTTTGAGAATTTATCTATTTCGATTTCTCTTTTCCACATCAGAGATTCAGCATTCTCCATTTTTTTAAGTATTAAGGATATTTTTTGGATTTTATCATATTCAATTAAGGTTAACATTAGTTCGTCTTCAGGTGATAATTCATCGGATTTTACTGATCTTGGAATTAATGACCTTGATTTTATATATATCAATGTGGACGCCATTGAGAGAAACTCTCCCTCTCTTGATGGATTTATACCTGTTTTACTGTTTATATACTTAGTATAGTCACTTGTAATCTCAGATATTTTGACATTTTTTATTTCCATTTTTTTTTTTTTTAACAAATGCAAAAGTAAATCAAGTGGTCCTTCAAACCAGTCGGTTTGTACACTATATGTTTGATTTTCCATTTATATTGAAAGAATAATAAAAAATAGTTTTATTATTGGAGAAAAAATAAAATCAATAATATTAAAAAAAATCAATGCAATAAGAATTATAAAACCATAAGGTTTTATTTGTAAGTAAAGATTAAGCATTTCTCCTCTTAAAAAGCCTTCAATTATTCCACTTCCATCAAGTGGTGGGATAGGAATAAGATTAAAGATGGCAAGGATAAGATTTATTAAAATTAAACTAATTAGTATGAGGGATAGAAGTCCTGACAGACCAGGCAGGGAGCCTGACTTAACAAATAAAGCATTGAGTGACTGATTAATTGTATCTATACTTATAAAATTGGTCTTTTTTAAAACTAAAAATATTATTGTTGCAATAAAAGCTGTAAGAAGATTTGAAACAGGCCCTGCTGCTGAAATATAAATATTTGCTTTTTTTGGGTTTCTCAGATTTCTCATATTCACCATTACAGGTTTAGCACCACCAAAAACTGGACCTCCTGAAAAAAATAAAATTAATGGAATAACTATTGACCACATAGGGTCTATATGAGGAATTGGATTTAAAGTTATTCTACCCATCATTTTGGCTGTTGGATCTCCAAATTTATTTGCCATCCATGCATGAGCAGATTCGTGGACTGAAATTGAAAATAGCAATACGGCAATTTGAATTATAAAAAAAATTATTTTTTCCATTTTTTGTTTTAATTTCCTTCTTCTAATTTTATTATCATTTCTGATTGTGTTAATAAATTTTTTTCATTTAACATTTTTCACCTCAAGATTAATTTTATCATTATTTCAATTTCTTTTCAATTTTTTTTGTTTTTTTTGTCTTTTCACTTGACGAAATAATATATTTTGTTAATAATATTATATTATCTTTTTTAAATGGATAATTTCAGGAGAATGAAATGGGATTTTTGTCATCAAAGAAAAAAGAATTTACACCGATAAGGGAAAGTAATAAAACTGTTGAAAGAACTTATAACCGTGAGATTAAGGAAGAGGAAAGTAACACTTATATAGGTAAGACTATAAGGATTAAAGGCCATATTACTTCAAGAGAAAATATGACTGTTGAGGGCTGGATAAAAGGCGATATAAATATAAACAAAACATTAACTGTTGAAAGAAATGGTAAGATTAAGGCTGATGTTAAAGCAAATTCAATTAGGATAAAAGGGCGTCTTAAAGGAAAGATTGAAGCAATAGAAAAAATAGAAATACTTAGCGAAGGTATTTGCGATGGTGATATTAAAACGGATAAGCTTGTTGTTAGGGAAGGTGCATATCTTCTGGGCAATATTAATATTGATTCTGAAAATATGGATGAGCTTGATAATGAAGTTGTTAAAGAAACCATTATTGATGATGAACATGATATTATTGAAGGCGAAGTTATTGACAAAGATGAAACTGATGTTAATCAAGATAACGATGACAATAAAAATGAAGAAGTTGACATAGTAAATAAAACTCCTGAAAAAAAGAATAAGAAAAAGCCAAGAAAAAATAAGAAAATAAAGAAAAACTCATAATGTATATTGTAGAAAAAATTGGAGATTTAATTTTAATTACAATTGAAGATGAAATCTCTATTTCAGAAATAAATCAAATAAGACAAAAACTCATTAAATTGGCTTCGATATCAAAAGATGATGTTGTAGTCAGTATTTATTGTTCAGATACTGATAAAAACAAAAAGCAGAAACTTGCTTTAGAAATAAATAATTTATTAAAATATTGCGATGAATTAGGACTACGAGTATATTCTTATAAATCATAAATAACACATGATTCAATTGTTGTTAAAAAATTAAATTTTATATGTTGACAATGGCAGCTGATTAAACTATCATTCCATTTAAAATGCTAAAAAATATGTAGGGGGAATTGTGGAAATTTTTATTATAGCTGTTATCATACTTATAGCACTTGCTGTATCAGACCTTATCGTTGGAGTTAGTAATGATGCAGTTAATTTTTTAAATTCATCATTTGGTTCAAAAGTCGCATCACGAAAGTTTATTATGATAATTGCCAGTATCGGGATACTTGTTGGTGTTACATTCTCAAGTGGGATGATGGAAGTTGCTAGAAAGGGTATTTTTCACCCTGGAAAATTTGATATAACAGAATTAATGACAATTTTTCTTGCAGTTATGCTTACAGATATTTTATTGCTCGATTTATTCAACACTATGGGACTTCCTACTTCAACAACTGTTTCAATAGTATTTGAATTACTTGGGGCTGCTGTCACAGTATCGCTTTTAAAATTAAATATACTTGGAAATGGTTTTTCAAATCTTTCAGAATATATTAATACAGGTAAGGCACTTGCAATAATATCTGGTATCTTACTTTCTGTTATTGTTGCATTTATAGTTGGTGCAATTCTACAATTCTTTACAAGACTAGTCTTTACATTTAATATTAAGAAAAATTTAAAAAAATATGGTGCAATATGGGGTGGGATAGCTCTTTCAGCAATTTCATACTTTATATTAATAAAAGGAGCAAAGGGTGCTTCATTTATTGCAATAGATACAAAATTATGGATTAAAAGTAATGCTGCTTTAATTGTTATAATTATATTTTTGGTATTTTGGATATTTTTTCAAATTTCCCAAATGTTTTTCAAATTCAATATATTAAAAATTATTGTACTCGTAGGAACCTTTGCCA
>JAOZTV010000294.1 GCA_029939015.1 Candidatus Aminicenantota bacterium | reverse complement strand
TTTATCAATAAAGAACTTTATTAACAAAAATACAGGTAAAAAAAAGAAAATAAATGTCAACGAGCTAAAAGGCACAAATGTCTCCTCAACCTCAACCTAAATTGAGCGATTTAGGTTAAATTATAAATGTAGCAAAAGAAAGTGTCAAGGAAAACAGAAGTCCATACTATACAATATTTTAAACCTAAATTGAGCAATTTAGATTTAAATTTATATTTATTCATTGTTTCTAAAAACCAATGGTAAAAAAATGTCTTTACTCCATTCAAGCCTGCGACTTCCATTATTATCTACAAGATCCGGTCCAAAGCTATAGAGTACCTTGTTTTTTGTGTTAAATTTATAGGCTTTTCCTGAATATGGATCAGTAAGGGCTTTATAAGATTTTAGATTCTTTAAAATAGTTGACACAGGTTTGTTGTTATTATAGTTTAATCTTAATTCAGCTGAAATTTTTGTCATATCATAAAGTGCTTTGAGTCTATAGGTTCTATAGGAGGAAAAGGGATATCCCTTTGCTGTAAGTACTATTTTTCCTGAAGGATTAAACACCCACCATAAATAACCTTTGATATTTCTATAATCTTCATAAAGTTTTTTCCATTTATTTTGTGATAGATAGGGGTGTTGTTTGTCAATTTCAAGTCTTTCTATTGTCTGTTTGTTTAAATATTTCATAGTTCTATTTTTTTGTAGAAAAAGACGATATAAAAAATAACTGATATTATTATTAATATCTTCTTTTATATATTTTTGCATATAATTTATAATTGATAAATGGTTTGCAATAATTGCATTTTTTGACCCATAATGTTCATACTGTAAATTGGGCATATTGTCGTAAACTTGTTTAAATATTTCTTTGGGACATTCTGAATAGCTCATTAGATCCGCAATGGCTCTCAATGTAAACTGCATACTATCTTTTGCCATATTATTTATAAAAAGGGATCTGCTTCTCTTAATGACTTTTTTATAAAAACTTAAATGTTTGAGTAATGCTGTCATACCACGATTCCAATTTCCTTCTAAGCAATCAAGCATATATTTAGAAATATAAATTTTACTAATAGTTCTTAACAACCACGAATGATTCCATGGTATTATATCTTTTCTAAGAGTAGAAAAATCTATATAAGAAGAGGAACTTACCATTTTCTGATAACGAATCAGGGGTGTATCTAATTTACTAATAATTTTTTGAATTGATTTTTTTTTGATACTATAGTTTTGCTCCATGATTCAGTTGGCATTCTCTGTGGCCATTCAATCCATTTAGATTGCTCTGAGCTATAGTATTGATCCAGAATTTTAACATAAGGAGCTGAATTGTTTTTGAAGAATAGAAAATTCCATTTTTTCTTATTAATCGACTTATTAAATTCAGGGTCAAAGAGAAAGCGATATTTGTTTATTGTGTTTTTAGAATCAATGTCTATATTGGCTGGTTCAAATATTGTCAAGAATCTGTAAAACCCATCATTTGTTTCAAATCTGGCAGGCCATTGCCTCAGTTAATTTCATATTTTCATATAGATGCATCTGGTCTGAAATAAAACCAATCTTTGCTTTCGGGTTTTTACCAAGTTCTTTTGAATATTCGATTTCTCCCTGATGAGGATTTAAAACACCTGCCATTAATCGAAGTAAAGTTGTTTTACCAGTTCCGTTTATTCCTGTAATTAAAGTTGTTTCTTCTTCTCTAATTTCCAGATTAAAATCCTTGAAGATTTTTTGATTTTTAAATGCAAAAGTAATGTTTTTTATTTTAATCATTTTCTTCTCCCTTATGTTTTTTTAGTATTAATATTAAATCATCTGCTGAATAACCCATACTTGCAATTCTTTTTAAAAATTCAATTACTTCTTTTTGAAATAATTCTGATTTATGAGTTTCCAACTTATTATTTTCAGCCTGTACATAATACCCTGAACCTTTTCTGGAAAACAGAAATCCTTCGATTTCCAGTTGATTGTATGCCTTCATAATAGTGATAGGATTGATATTAAAACGTGATGAAACATCACGAATGGAAATGATTTTATCACCCTCTTTAAGCTTATTGCTGAAAATAGCCATTTTGACTGCATTTTTGATTTGTTCATAAATTGGAACAGCTGATTTAACATCAATATTCAGCTCAAAAAACTTAGTATTAAATTTTCTTTTACTAACCATCTTTACACCTCCCTGCCTTTAACGGCAAATCAAAAACCTAACTGTTTTACTAATATACATCAGTAAGGCAAATTTGTCAACAAAAAAATTTATTTTATCCTAAAGACCAAAAAGAAAAGGATAAGGGCAAATGTTCGTAAGCAAAATCTGTGCTTAGTTTTTTTTTGTGCTTTTAGTGTATTTCGTGGTTAATTTCTTGATTAATAATTTTTATATAATAACCATGATTTGAAAAATGGATTTAAAAATTTGTATCTTTCTTCTGAAAAAAAAACTATATTAATTTTTTCCAACCTGTCGATTGCTTTTTTTATTGAAGATGGCTGTTTAATTCCTGATATTTTAATAAAATCAGATGAGTATAAACTTGTCCCATCAGTTTTTGCTAGTCCAATTAAGCACCTTAACTGTTGTCCACTAATCTGTTTCATATATGCTTCATATCCTTTTAATTCACGACTAAATATCAGTTTTAATGCAGCTGTAATAATTGATTTGTTGTCTATCTCTTTTTCTTCAGTAACTTCCCATACTGCACCGCATAATTGTTGAATATCTCCTGGAATATGTTGAGCAATATCCAGTAGTTTTATAATCAAATTATTTGATATTTTTCTTTTTCCAATTAGAAATTTATTTTTTATAAAATTTGTGAAAATATCATTTTTTAAAGGACCAACAGTTAGAGTTATTGCAGATTTATAAAATGCACTATCAGGATAATTAAAGATTTGATTCATTTGGTTTCTTATACTTCCTGAAAAAACATAAGGAATATCGGAGTGAAACTGTATCTTACTTCTAAGTACTGCCAAAGTTTCAGGTGCTTCTTTTAAATTTAATATATCCTGAAATTCATCAAAAACTACTACAAGTTTATTCTTTTGGCTTTCTTTTTTAATTAATTCTACTAACTCTTCAATTGATTCCGGTTTAAATTTAATAGACGGTTCAAGAGATAATGAAGGAGAGCCTGTCAAAGGGTCTATACTCATTGACGGTCTGAAATGTGACAGGGATTTATACAATTTTTCAACAAAACCTGATTTGTTTTCGAGAGAGATAAGGGATTTAATAATTCTCCGGCAAAGATCATCAATTGTTTTAATTTCTAAAAGATCAACATACAAAAAACGAATGTTTTTTAGGCTTTTTACAGTTTCATATATTAAAGAAGTTTTTCCAACTCTCCGTTCACCTTCAAGAAGTACATTTTGTCCGGAAGATATAAAAGAACTCAATTTTTTTTTTAACTCAGGCCTTGGACAAAAGTCATCGTCTGAAACTATTATCCCATATTTAAATGGATTCATATCTACCTCCAATTACAATATTTTTACTTTACGCCAAACAGTATAACGCCAAATGGCGTAAAAAGCAAATAGATAGATTTAAGTGAAAATCTGCAAAAAAGTCTTTAGTCCATTTGTAACTTGTAACCAATTTAATTAATCTTCAATATAATTTCAATCTCATTTCCTGATAATCCAGTAATATCAGAAATCTCTTCTGTTTTATATCCCTTATTAAACATATTAACAACAAGTTCTTTATTTCTTTCAGCTTTTCCTTTTGAAGAATTTTTCGGGAAGAATTTTTCGTGCCTGGCGCGGATGTTTGAAGTTTTGTTTTTTTTATGTTACAATCATTTTGTAAATGTAAAAAAAGGAGGAAAGAATGGGGCGTGCTTATCGTTACTTTA
>JAOZTV010000293.1:2147-3893 GCA_029939015.1 Candidatus Aminicenantota bacterium | reverse complement strand
CTATAGCAATCAGATAAATTGACCCATTTATTTTCATTTAAATTGATCCGTTGGTTCACAACATATTCAACAAATATATTATGAATAAGAGTTTTTTCCAATGATTAAAGTTATAAATTTTTAAAACTGAGCAGGTTTTTGCCTTAAGCTTACACAGTTTTTCATATTAAGAACATGGCTGTCCTCAGTAAGTCTATCTACAAGAGCAGCAGTCAATTGAGTGTTTTTCAAAAAAGTGTTCCATTCGGCAAAACCAAGATTTGTAGTAATAATAGTTGATTTTGTTTTATGTCTTTTTTGTAAAAGGCTAAAAAACAGTCCTACTTGTATCGCTTCAATTTCGATATATCCTAATTCATCAATCAACAGACAGTCATAAGCTTCAAATGTTTTTAACACTGCTTCTTCTGAGTGATCAGCTACCGACTTATACAGAACATTAACCAAATCATTAAAGTTAATAAATCTCCCTTTATATCCTTGATTAATTGCATTTATAAGAAAAGATGTTGCTAATCCTGTTTTTCCAACACCTGTATTTCCGACCATTATAATATTTCTTTTTTTATATATATAATCCATTGAATCATAAATATTTAATATTTTCTTTTTATTCAACTTCGGTTGCCGTTCAAATGGGAATGTTTCAATAAGTAATTTTTCTGGAATACGAGCACGCTTTAACTTTAGCCTTCTGGAGTTTTCCTTTTTGATATTATATTCTTCTTCAATAATATATTTCATAAACCTGACATTTGAATAATTTCCCTGTTGAGCTTTTTTTGTATATTTATCCCAGTTTTCAATTAATCCGGTTAATCTTAAAAACTTTAACTGCTCTTTTAGTTTTTCATCCATCGTCATCACCTTCAAGTAAGTCATCGTAAATAGTCAGGTCAATTTCATCACTATATTGTCCATCAAGATATGATTGATTCTTTAGAAGTTCTTTGTCAATATCTGTAAAATGTACTTGATAATTTTCCCCTTTGACTATATAAATGCATATTTTTTCTATTGTCTGTTTTTCTGTTATTTTATATTTAAAGGATCTTTTAATGGTTTTTATAAATATATCATCTGATACTTTCTTGCTTAATTCATATAAATATCGGATAAAACGGTGCTTTTTCACTCCTTTTTCTAAAGACATAAAATTTATATATTCATCAACATCTTCAGAGATCGATCTTAATTTTTTTTCTTCTGTTTCCGTTGATTTTTTTCTGTATTTTGGTTGATTCTTAGCCTGTGGATTATCTTTAGGACGAAAGATTTGGTTTTTTGTTTCATCTTCGGGTAAAGGATATTTTATTAAAAATTTTCTATTATAAAAAATTTCAATATGTTTACTATATTCAAATACAGTTACTTTATAACGTTTTGTCCCTGGAATCCAATAATAATGTCCTTTATATGATATATAACCATATTGATCTGTTAAACGAAATTCATATTTATATGGTGCAGGAATTTCAGATATTAAACGATTTAAAAATGGTTTTTCATATTCAAAGGCAAGGTTTGGAATTACTCTGGTTTTACCCTGTCTTCTGTTTGGCATTCGTTTTGTTGCCCAATCATAAGCTTGTTTATTTAAATCTGAAAAACTTTTAAAACTTCTACCCGGGAAAAAATTAGTTTCTACTGTATAAAAACTTCTCTCATTCCCTGCTTTTCGGTTACTGTGCATTATTTCATGGCAAATAAATTTAAAACCGTATTGAGCACTAAAATTTTCCATCT
>JAOZTV010000293.1:0-2047 GCA_029939015.1 Candidatus Aminicenantota bacterium | reverse complement strand
CATCTTGGAATATCTAAAATATATAACACTGGCAATTACCTTTATTTTCTTATCACCAATCATAAGTTTATAATCAGAAGTATCATGCTGCATTTCTTCCCCTGGAACATCTTCTCGTTGGTCACTTCTGTCATCTTTCGGGGTTGATGATAATCCAGCTTCTGCTACTCTTCTAACAAGAGTTGGATAAGATATTTTTACATTCTTTTCCTCTGTAAGTATTTCATGCATTCTTTGAACATAACCATCACATTCTGCATATAATACTCCAAGAAGTTTGTCGTCAACATTTATTTTATCTTTTCTTACCCGTTCGGGTATTTCCCCATTTTGAGCAATAATAGCTTTAACTGTATTACGATTGACTGTAAAACGCTTAGATATTTCACGTATTGCCATTCCATTTTGATAAAGATGAAAAACAGTAGCTCTTGTTTGTTTATCTATCACAAAAACCCTCCAGAATGGATTTAAACCGACCTAATCTTTTTATAGTTCCTTCTGCTAAAATACCAGCCTGAGAAAAAAAATCATCACTTTTAATACGGCTATCTTTACCACTATATATCACACGGTTTATATATCCCGAACAAATCTCAAGATTTTTTAGCATCTTTTTTTCTGATGAATTGCAATTATCATTAGTCTGTTTTTGCTCTTCTTTAAGGTTGTTTAAATGCCAATGAATATCACCGGTTTTTAATTGCTCTGATAAGTTCACGTCCCCTCTAAAATGACTTTTTGCAAGCATATCAATATCACGAATACTCAACCCTTTTCCTGCAACTAATTTAACAAACTCATTGATATCACCGTTTTTTATGCCGTTCATACGTATGTACGATCGAAGTGTGTATAAAAAAGAGTAGGCGGGAAAACTACCATTAAATATCTGTTCTCTTACAAAATCACTCATCTGTGATATTACACCTGCACGCATTGCAACCCAGGTTTTACTTCTCTCAAGCTGAAAAGCTATCTCTGAAAAACTCATCTTAAATATATTTACCAACTCATCAATCAATCTTGCCTGCTCTAATATATTCATCTTTCTGTTGCCTGACAATCGAAGCAGTTTTATTATCCCAAGTGCCTGATCATCTGCTATAATTTCAAAAGGAACTGTCTTTATAGATAGTTTTTGAGCACATCTAAATCTTTTAAAACCATCAAGTAAAATGTTGCTGTTATTACTGCTTGAACCAAATAAAGGATCTCTGATCCCATTTTTTAAAATTGAGTTGAGAAGCGATGTCTCAAGTTTAATATTTTTTAAACGATAATGCTCATATCTTAAATCAATACTTGATACTTCTACGTTTTCAATCATTTTGCTCCTCAAAAACAAAATATCATAAAAAAAACAAACCTTGTACCTTTATAGTCCACGCAAAATTATTTTTTTCTATTTTAATGAAAAACATTGATATTAGATAGTGAATAGGATTATGATATTGCTTAAAAAAAAGAAAGCCCGGATTGCATTCCAGGCTTTCATTAATAACTATTTGCAATTAGCTGGAGCTAACACAAAGCACCTAATATTTACCGTTTTCTCTGGCTAATTGCAAGAGCTGGAGGCAAAAAAATAAAAATAAAACAAATTTTGTGTAAAGAATGTGGGATTTGGTTCTGTATTTGCAGATCTTGTTATCATGGAAATCGATATTGCTCAGATAAATGTAAAATAATCGGATACAGAAAACGAATAATCGAAGCTCAAAGAAGATATCGAAAATCTAAAAAAGGAAAAATCAAAAGAAGGCAGTTAGCAAAGGATTACAGATATAGAAAATGGAAGAATAAACACCTTAAAAAGAAGGTTAAGAAAAAAACATATAATTTACTGAGAAAAAACACTAATAAAACTATATTTATGAACACAGAAAAACTCAATAAAAACAAATTGCCAATAAATTCAAGTACAACTTGCCATTTTTGTGGAGCTAAGGGAATTATCGTTGAAAAATTTACTCGAAGAGGATATAAATAATTATATCTTTGGTTTTAGGGGGTCAATTTAAATGATAAAAGTAGGGTCAATTTA
>JAOZTV010000292.1 GCA_029939015.1 Candidatus Aminicenantota bacterium | reverse complement strand
AACCAGTTATAGTAATAGAGGAGATGGCTGAGAGATTTTTTATGAATAAAATTAATAATAAACAATAATTATTACTTGATAGATGAAGGTAAAGGCTCAAACCCCTCTCCATAGACTTGATGAATGTCTTGAATAATTACAAAGGCCTTTGGGTCTGTGACTGCAATAATTCTTCTTAATTCAGGGATGTTTTTCTTAGGAACTACTGATGTAAGCATATATCGTTCTTTTCCTGAATAACCACCTGTAGCTTGAAAAATTGTCAAACCTCTTTTTAAACTTGAAAATATTTCAATCTTCATATTATCCGGATTATCTGTTACTATCATAACTCTCTGATTTGCCCTTAAACCATTTAGTACCATATCGATAGATTTAACAGCAATAAATATAAATATTATTGAATACATAACATTTTTTAATGGAATGAAGATGATTGTCGCAATAGTTAAGACAAAAACATCTATAACTGAAATTGTTGTTGTAATTGGTATTCTCTTTAATTTCCATAAAATCTGACCTAAAGCATCTGAACCACCGGTTGAAGCTCCAGCAAAATATATCATTCCCATTCCGATTCCAACTGATGCACCACCATAAAATGCAGCTAATAATATATCACTCTTCTCTAAACCAATAGAGATATCTAATATTGTTAATATATCGATAAGGGAATTTACTAAAATTGTTGCATAAATAGATTTTGCTCCAAATCCTTTACCTAAAATTTTTATACCGAAAATATAAACAAATGCAGTAATCATCATTGCTGTAAGACCAACAATTGGTTTACCTGTTAAATGTCTTACAATAATTCCAATCCCAGTTGTACCACCTTCAACCATATCAAATGGTAATATAAAAACTACATATCCAAAAGCAGACAGAACTGAACCTGCTGTTATCATTAACCATGGCCAGATTTTTTTATTTAATTCTTCTTTGATTAAACTCATTTTAATTCCTCAATTTCTTTTAATATTGTTTTATAAATTATAGTTGATGGATTTTCTTCCTGAATAAGAGATAATTTCATCTTTCTAAACTCTTCAAGCATTGTCTTCACATATTCTTTGTCTTCTAAAATCTTTTTGGATTCAATAAAAATATTTTTTGGACTAAGGTTTTCCTGAATTAATTCAGTAATAACTTTTTTGCCTGCTAATATATTTACAATAGAATAAAGATTGATTTTTACAAAACGTTTACCAAGGAAATATGACAGTTTATTAACCTTATAAACAGATACGAATGGAGTTCCTAATAAAGCAATTTCAAGATTTGAAGTACCGCTTGTACTTATCACAAGATTAGAATTACTTATTAGAGAATATCCGTTTTTCTGTTTATAGATAGTAATTTTTAAGTCTGAAAAGTTTTGTGTTTTATTAAGAATTGTTTTTTCTTCAATATTATCTGCAAGTAAGAGAAATATTCTAAAATTCTTAATTTGCTTTAATAATACTATTGACTCTAATATTGGTTCAAGTAGAAAATCAATTTCTGAATGTCTGCTCCCAGGCATTAATGTTATTATATTTTCATCACTTTTTATATTTTCTCTTTCTATAAATTGTGCTTTAGTTTCGTGAGCTTTTACTTTTGAAACAATGGGATGTCCTGTATAGGTATATGGTATTTTTTCTTTTTCATATATAGCTTTTTCAAAAGGGAATATAATAAATATCCGTTTAATATAATTTCTAATCTGGTCAACTCTTGAATATCTCCATGCCCATACAGTAGGGCTTATATAATAATAAACTGAGACACCTGCTTTTTTTAGTTTTTTAGCTAATCGTAAATTAAAATCAGGGTAATCAATAAGAATTGCTGTTTTACAGCCTCTTTGTTTTATCTCTTTAATAATATAATTCATTAATTTTTTTAATTTAATGATGCTTGACAAGACTTCAATTATTCCAACAATTGATAATTCTTTACTATCATAAATTATATCAACACCTGACTTTTTAAGTTGATTTCCACCAATACCAAAAAAAGTATATTCAGGGTTTTTTCTGAATTCATCAACAACCATTGAAGCATATTTTTCAGCTGAATTTTCTGCTGCAAAGATAAAAATATCTGTTTGGGCTAACATTGACTTCACTCTTTTACAAATTTTAATTCAGGCATTTCCTGGTTTTCTTTTGCGCCTATATAAAATGCCCATTCATTATAGTTTTTTTTTGTTCTGTATTCATAATAACCAACATCATCAGCAGTTGAACATACGCCGATAATTTTTGCATTTGATAAATAGGATGGAAGAAGTTCTTCAGGAACAACTAATAATTTACTGCCACTGCTTCCACCCGTGGAACTTTTCATGACAATATTCCATTCCCCTGTTTCACTTAATGGGTCAATATAAAGTTTTCTGATAAATCTTTTTTCAAGAAGAATATCAAAGTCTTTTAAAGGAGATGCATTCTTTTTATAATATTTTTCAATGGCATAAGCATATTGCTTTCCTCTGAAAATTAACTCCTGTTCCATTTCTCTTCTAATTTCCATATCCCAGACTGAATTTGATTTTAGAGTTAAGATTATAAAAATCAATACAATAAAAATTACAGGAATAATCATCATTCCTTTGTTTTGTGCATTACCAAATTTGGTATTATTAAAAATCTTCATATTTCTCTCCTGTTGAGGAGGTACCTGAAGCAAGCGATTTAACGTCTATAATACCTTCTGATATTTCAGGGTCATAATCTTCAATATCAACTGGTTCAAAATGGATGAGTTTCCATTCTTTTTTTTTAGTTATTGGATCGAAAGGTATATCTCTTAAATAATTCATAGTAACTAAATCTTCAAGAGAGGTTGGATATCTTTTTTTGTCAAGATAGAATTTAGAGATACAATCCCTTATTGTATAGAGATTATCTTTTAAAACAGCTTCTTTTGTTGTTTTAATATGCTTTGAATAATTAGGGATAATAATTGCAGATAAGATACCAATTAATGCCATTACAAATATGATTTCAATAAGAGTTAGACCCGATTGGTTTGCTCTATTAGCGACTGTTTTTTTATGATCAAAACTATAATTTTTCATTAAGGTATACTATCATTATTTCAATATATTAACAAGTTTTTTGCATTCATAATTAACTATGATATAATATAAAATAAAATAGTTAAAACTATAAAAAAGGAGATATTATGAAAAAATTAATTTTATTAAGTATTATGGTGGTGTTTTTATTTTCAGCTGTAAATGCTGATTATCTTGTAAAGCAGGAAACAGTAACAGGACCAATGATGGGACAGCCTGGAAAAACAGATGTTCAAAATTTATGGATTGGTGATGGAGTTTATGCTAATGTAACAAAAGCTCTGATAACAATTGTAAATAGTAATAAAAAAGTTATGTATATTGTTTATCCTGCTACAAAAACTTATGTAGAAATGAAAATGCCTTTAGATATATCTACATATTTACCAGAAGCTGCTAAAGGAATGATGGAAACAATGCTAAAGTCAATGACAATGAAAGTTACAGCAAATGGTAAAACAGCAAAGGTTGGTAAATGGAATACAAAAGGATATACAGGGGTTATGACCATGAGTCAAATGGGAATGGAAATCAAAGTAAATATGGATTTATCCGCTACAGAAGATGTACCATTTGACTGGAAAAAAATATCTGCTGAATATATGGGCAATATGATGATGTCAACAGGTAGTATGAGTAATAAAGTTGTTAATGAAATGAAAAAAATTAAAGGCTATGTTGTTAAAACTGTTGTAACAATGAATATTATGGGAATGAATATGACTGTAAATAATAATGTTCTCGAAATTTCTAAAAAAGATGCACCAGCAGGTACATTTTCTGTGCCAGCAGGCTTTAAAAAAGTAGATAAACTCGCAGCAAAAAAACGAGGAATGTAAT
>JAOZTV010000046.1:6398-13852 GCA_029939015.1 Candidatus Aminicenantota bacterium | reverse complement strand
ATGCTGAGACTACAGCAAAGAATATCATAAAAAACAAAAAGCTTAGAGATATGGTCGAGTTTATTGAATCAAGAGTTATCACCTGGAAGGATATGAATGCATCTCTATTTTCAGCTCTGGAATTTGAAAAGACAATACTTTTCTTTACCTTAACCTTAATTATAATAGTGGCATCTCTGAATATCATTGCTGGACTTATCCTTCTTGTTATTCAAAAAATGAAGGATATCGGAATACTTCTGTCTTATGGTGCAACTCCAAAAATCATTAGAAATATATTTTTCATTCAAGGCGGTATAATAGGAATAACCGGGACATTCTTTGGAATATTGATAGGAACTGTTTTCTGTTATATTGCAAATAAATTTGAACTTTTCAAGATACCATCAGACATTTACCAAATGGGACATATCAATTTCAACTCAAATATTAAAGATATAATTCTTGTAGCAATTGTATCATTATTAATAAGCTTTACTGCAACAATAATCCCATCGTTGAAAGCATCAAAAATAAATGTAATTGATGCTGTAAAAAATGAATAAACATACTTGAAATTTCTAAGAAAGAGTGTATAATTGAATGACAGTTAAGAGAGGAAAAAAATGAAAATATTTGTTATTAATAGTGGTAGTTCGTCTGTAAAGTTTCAATTAATTGAAATGACTACAAAAAAGGTCATTGCAAAAGGTTTAGTTGAGAGAATCAGTCTTCCTAAATCAAGATTGAAATATGAGGGTAGTAAAGGTAAAAAAGTTTTTAATCAAGACATTAAAGACCATAAGGAAGGTATTGACCTTATAGTAAAGACTTTAATTAATCCTGATTATGGCGTACTTAAAAGTATGGATGAAATATATGCTGTTGGTCATAGAGTTGTACATGCCGGTGAGCAATTTAACAGTACTGTTGTACTTACAGACAAGGTTATGACCGCACTGAAGAAGAGTACTCATTTAGCACCACTTCATAATCCACCAAATATTATGGGTATTGAGGCTACAAAAGCTGTTTTACCTAACACCCCAATGGCAGGTGTGTTTGACACAGCCTTTCATCAGACAATGCCTCCAAAAGCATATATCTACCCTATCCCTTATGAGTATTATAATAAATATAGAGTTAGAAGATACGGATTTCACGGTACATCACATTTTTATGTTTCAAAAGTTGGTGCCAAATTAATGAAAAAGAAACTTTCTGAGCTCAAAATTATTACCTGCCACCTCGGTAACGGTGCATCAATGGCAGCTGTAAAACGAGGAAAATCTATTGATACAACTATGGGATTTACCCCACTTGAAGGTTTAATGATGGGAACAAGATGTGGTGATATTGACCCTGCAATACCCTTGTTTTTACAGAGAGTAGAGGGACTGGAATTTCACGAGATCGACGCTATACTAAATAGGAAAAGTGGAGTACTTGGTATATCACAGATTTCATCTGATATGAGAGATGTTGAGTCATCAGCGGAAGATCATGGAAATTTACAGGCACAATTGGCAATTGAAATGTATGCATATAAAATCAAGAAATACATTGGCTCTTATATAGCAGCTATGAATGGTGTTGATTTGATAATATTTACAGCAGGAATTGGCGAAAGAGATATATTAGTAAGACAGATGGTTCTTGAAAAAATGGAATTTTTTGGAATAGAATTTGACCCTGAATTAAATAAAAAAGTTTTTGGAGAGCTTGGAACTCTGACCAAACCTGATTCAAAAGTTAAGGTAATGGTTATCCCGACAAACGAAGAACTTGAAATTGCAGAACAAACAATGGCAGTTGTAGAAAAAAATAAAAAAAAATAGCAAGAAAATCAATTTTCATTTGTTTAAATAGATAAAGTGTATTTTATTACACAAAATTATGGAGGATTTTATGAAGAAATTTTTATTAGTTATAACGTTAATAGTTTTATTAAGTGTTTTATCACTGGCAGAGACAAAGGTTGTTTCATTAGATGAAAGCATTATGAAACCTGCCCAAATCGTTGTGGGCGACAAACAGGTTTATATTACAGAGGGTACTACTGTCTCAATTTTCTCAGGTACAGACTATAAGTTTATATCAAAATTTGGAAAAAAAGGTGAAGGTCCTGGAGAGATTCAAGGTTCAAGAAGAGGTAATGTAAGCTTTTCAATTATACCTATGAAAGATAAAGTTTATCTATTTAATAGAAATAAAGTTATGTATTTTTCAAAAAAAGGGAAATTCCTAAACGAAAAAAGACTTGCAAGTGGATTTGTCAGAGATCTTTTGCCAGTTAATGACAATTATGTTGGTCGTTCAATGATTAGAGGTAAGAATAGGTCAATGAAAACAGCAATAAATATGTTCAGTAAAGACTTAAGTACTAAAAAACTCTTCTATGGTACAGAAAAAAGTACTGAAAGAGGAAGCAGGTTTAAACATTTTATGGCTGATAATATTTTTATAATTAAAACAAATAAGGATAAAGTATATATTAACGATACAAAAGAATTGTTAATAAAAGTACTGGATAAAACAGGAAAAAAAACAGGTGAGATTAAGTATAATTTTAAATTAGCTAAGGTTACAAAACAGACAAAAGCTGAAATTAAAAATTATTATAAAACTGATCCTACATTTAAAACTTTTTATGACAGAATTAAGAACCGAATTGAAGTAGGAAACACATATAATGCAATAAAAGATTTTTTTATTGACAAAGACACAGTCTATGTACAAACTTATGATAAAACAGAAAATGGAGTTAAGTTTTTGATTTTTAATACTTCAGGTAAATTTATTAAAGAGATCGTATTGCCATTAAAAAGTATTAATATATTTGATTTTTTTCCATATTATATTAAAAATAACACACTCTATCAAATAGTAGAAAACGAAGACGAAGAAGAGTGGGAATTACATATTTCTAAGATATAAAAAGACAAGGCAAAGAGGCAGAGAAGCAAGGAGTATAGAGAGAAAAAAAGCAGAACCTTTTTTAAACATTTATTTAAGGTTTTTAAACTCTTTGCCTCTCTGCCTCCTTGCCTATTTGCCTTATATTTTTAATTAATGATTCTTTTTTTCCCCCGGAAGCTTCTTCACCTTAAAATGATCTCCACTTTCTTCTACAATTCTCTTATACCATTGTTTTGGATAACCGGGGTGCTTTACCTTATTATTTTCATCTTTTAGATTACCGTCAAGATATCTGAAAATCAGAAATTCTCCTAATTTTTTCCATCTCTTTGTTACATCATCACCAGATTTTACTGAATATTTTGTTAAATATGCTCTTGCTAATTCTGGAGATTTTTTATATAGGGAAAGTGCAGCTCTGTCTATAGAATCAGTCATTGAAATAAATCCACCTTCCAATTCTCTCTGAACCTTTTTAATATCCAATATCATTTCACTGTATCTTGAATATGCATAATTTGAAACAAAATTGAATACCCAGAAAGCAGATTTCCATGTAAATTGATTAAAAGAACCATTACCTACCTCAAAACTCTTCGGAACAGCCCTTATACCACAGTACATTGGAACATAGACCGTACTATTTGTATCGTCAACCCCAAACCATAGTATTCCACCAATTGGGTCAGGTAAATTTGCTCTTGATTGAGTTACAAAAGAAAAACCAGTCTGTTGTGTAGAAGTTGCTCTTTCGTTGCAATACTTTACACCATCAACTTCCCATGTCAAAGGTCTCCATCTATAAGGAAGACTGTATGCACCTGCTCCTACACCCTTTGTCATATCAAATTTTGTACCCTCAAGATGATCACGCATCAATTCCATCACATCATGAACTGACAATTTTTTTTCAGGTTTGATCCATAGAGGCATTGGCTTTGCTCCCGGTACCGCATCAATATAATCACTATTTAAATTCATAGATGGTGCAACTCTTTTAAACATCGCCCAAACTCTTATTTCACAAAATCTTAATGCTCCAAACCTAATTGGTGCATAAGCATCAACAAAACTAAAATCCTTATCTTTGCCCTTGAAATATCCCTGTTTTCTTGCAAACGTAATAACATCTTTTGAGTAAAGAGTATTTTTGTCTTTTAATGGAAATGTTGTAATTCTTGCCTGGTTTGCATGACCGGAAACATAACCCTCAGGTATCTTCCTAGCAACCCAGACCGCACCCTTTTCTTTTTTCCCTTTACCAATAAGGTCCATTATCCAGACCTCATTTTTATCAGAGATTGAGAAAGATTCACCACTACTATAATATCCATATTCAGTAACAAGTTCATTCATAATACGGATAGCCTCTCTTGCTGTTTTAGCCCTTTGCAAGGTAATATAAATAAGACTTCCATAGTCCATAATAGCCTTTTTATTTCTCAATTCCTTTCTGCCGCCGTATGTAGTCTCACCAATTGCAACCTGAAATTCATTCATATTTCCAACTACAGAATAAGTTTGTCTGACTTGTTTAATTTCTCCAAGATATTTCCCAGTATCCCATTCATAAATATCAAGCATTGCACCCTCTGCATGAATTGCAGCAGGCGTATAGTATAACTCTCCATATAGTACATGAGCATCAGCTGCGTATGTTATCATCGTTGAACCATCAACAGAAGCCCCCTTAGTAATAAGAAAATTTGTACATCCTAAAACTGTGATTTTAAGTAGCAATATCGTTATTAAAACAATAAAAATTTTTTTCATTTATTCCTCCAGAATATTTCATAAATAATTGTATATAAAAACGCCTAATATGTAAAGCAATGACTTTCACTTAATTAATTAAAAATAAAATTAGTCAAATAGTGAGATATTTTTTTTTTAATCATATATAATAATATACTACATTGTAGGATTTTAAAACAATGTAATTAAAAGGAGGAAACATGAAAAAACATTTATTATTCACATTCTTATTATCAATTATTCTAACCCTAGGTATATCTTATGCCCAGACAGTTAAGAAACCAACTCTTAAAAATATTTCAACGAAAAGAGTTAATTTAAAATTAAGAAGTTATTATTTATCAGGAACAGTTTTTGAAATAAACTGTAATGATGGCTATATTAAACTTTATAGTAATAGTTGTAAAGTTTATAAAGTTGGAATAAAACCATCAGTATGTAATAGCCTTAAACTATCAGCTTACGATACTGTAAAAGTCACTTATTTTAAAGGGCTAAATTCAAACCCATCACAAATTACTGCCAAAAAGGTCAGGAAAATAAGAAGATTTTATCTTAAAGCAAAGATAAAGGTTATAAATTGCATAGATGGTTATATTGACATGACGTATAAAGTTTGTAATAGGACTATAGATGTAAGAGTTGGTGTCCCATATGAAGAATGTATAAAATATGACATCAAACATAACGATACTGTAAAGGTTTATGGGAAAATTTCTTATTCAGAAAGAGATAGAAGATTTCTTATAAGAAATACAAGAAATATTGTTAAGCAATAATTAAAAAAAAGGAAGTAAATAAAATGAAAAAAATTATTGGAATACTAATTATACTAACTTTTATAATAGGTTCAACATTATTAAATGCTGCTGGACCTGATATAGCAATTGAAAGGTTCTATGTTTATGAAAAAAAGGTAGGAGATTGTAATTTTGTAAAAGTTAATTTAGCAAATGTAGGAAATCATATTTTAAGAAAAGACTTTAGAGTATTTATATATGTTTTTAAAGGTAACAATACAGCACCATATGATAGCAAAATTCGTACAATCAGAAATAATATAAGACCGAATGGAAAAATTACTTTTTTTCAACGTGGATTGAAATTTCCACGCGGAAATGTTAGGGTAACAATAAGTCTTGAATCTAGCACATTAAGAACTGCAGGTGACAATAATGACCGTAATGACCATGCTGAAGAAAGTTTTAACATAAACCAGTTATGTGTAAGTTTACCAGACCTTACAATTGGCAAAATGTTTATAAAAAACAAGAAACTTGTTGTATATATAAAAAGCCTAAATAGAGCAAAATCTAATAAAGATATTTTTGTTACACAAGCATTTAACCACTGGCCTAATCCAAGACAAAAACTAAGAGTAAAATTAGACGGAAGAAAATTTGTTGTCGCAGTTTACTTTGACATACCAAGAGAAGCTTGGAATACACCATTGAGATATGCAGTTACTGTTGATGACCGTAATCAAATACGTGAGATTGATGAAAGAAACAATTCAAAAGTAAAAATTATGACATGTAATGTAAGATAAGAATATTTAAAGAGTAATAATCACATACAAAAAGATGGAAGTAATTCCATCTTTTTGTATTGAATTAAATTAGTTAAATTATAAATGGTATAGTTAATCTTTAAAAAAATTATTTTTCAATCTCTTTTTTAGCATTCCAGTCAGTATTAAGAAAATAATCCAGAGAGAACTTTGTACTACCTTTCCAGAAGATCAATATCAATGAAAAGAGAACAAAAATACTGAATTGAAGCTCAGTGCCTCCTCCGCCAAATAATCCATCTTTCAAGTTTACAAAAAATATGGCTCCTAATAATACTGGAATATTTATTGCCGTCATCCATCTTGTAGCAAATCCAATAGCCATTCCAACACCGGCAACAGCATGAGCAAGGATAACAAACCAGGCAATTAACATTTGCATGTTTTCAAATTTACCCTGCAACATCATTTCCAATTCCTGCATATGAATAATAAAATAAATACCTTTTATTGCAAGAGCAAGACCAAGATAAATTCTTAAAGCATCAAGGGGTTTAAACCCTTTAAAAAACTTAGGTAACACAGATGTCTTCTTAATAGTTTTTCCTTCAGCTTTTAATAATTGACGACGTGTTTCCAAAGCTTTTAAATGTTCTTCTTTTGCTGCTTCCTCATCCTTCTGAGAAAATTTTACAAAAAAAGTAAAGAATGAAAAAAGTAATACAATAACTCCTAGAATTAATAAAGCATTACTATATGATAAATCTTCAGATCTAAATAAAAAACCTGCACCGACAGCACCCATATTACCACCGGCTCCAACTATTCCTGATACTGAACCAAGACTTTTTTTATTTATAAATGGCACAACTGAATATGTTGCGCCTTCACTCATCTGTACAAAAAGGCTGAAGATAATCATAGTACCTATTGCTATTGGTAAAACAGTCATACGGCTAAAAAGCATTAAAGCAAAGCCTTCTATCACTAAAGCAATAAACAACCATTTTACACGACCTTTTAACCCCCATCTTTCACCAAATTTATCACCGATAATTCCGCCTGTAGTTCTTGCAAAAATATTCATCAAACCGAATAATCCGGCTACTAAGCCTGCCGTTTTTAGTCCTAGTCCAAAATAGTCCTTAAAATAAATTGCAGCAATATTATTAATCGTTAATTCAATTCCAAAACATGCTGCATAGATAAAAAACAAGGCCATAACTCTTTTATCTTTAAGAGCTATCATAAATGATCCTTTTACCTTTGAAACCGGTGTATATTCACCTTT
>JAOZTV010000046.1:0-6298 GCA_029939015.1 Candidatus Aminicenantota bacterium | reverse complement strand
CCAATACCCATAACAGGAATTGATGCAGTCATTAATAAAATAGTATATGTAATTCTTGGTCCGATTCTATCACATAACCAACCAATAAATAACCGGGCAACAATAGTAATTGCAACTGATGCAATAATAGTATTGCCAATCTGAGTTTTAGTTAGTCCAAGTTCTTCACGAACTATTGCCATTAATGGAGCAATGCCAAACCAGGCAAAGAAACATAAAAAGAATGCAAACCAACTTAAATGAAAAGCTCTCATCTGAGGTGTACTGAAATTAAATAGTCGTATCCGTGTTGCCTTATTTTTTATTTCCATTTAAATACTCCTAAATTTTATTTTTATCAAGTATGTAATGCTTTACTTTCTTCTAAGAATGGATCTTTTTTTGGTATTGGAGCAGATTTACTAAATGCTTTAAAAAAGATCAATAGAAATAATGCAATTGCTCCCAGAAACATTCCAATTTCTATTACTCCAAATACAGGTGTTTTATATTTTGATGGAAATATCATCAGATATAAGTCTGTCCATCTTCCTGCAATTACAAATAAAGATGCAATTACAAGAAATTTTCCATCTCTCTTTGTTTTTTTAAAAAGCAGAATTACAAAAGGAAACACCCAGTTCAGGCATACATTTAAGACCATTAATGATGTATATACTCCAATATTTCTTTTTATATAATAAACAGTTTCTTCAGGTATATTTGCATACCATATAAGCATGTGCTGACAAAACCATATATAGCCCCAAAATGTTGTAAAGGCAAATAGATATCTTCCTAGTTCAAAAAGATGATCATCTTTTAAAAATTTCCCAAAAATACCTCTTTTTCTTAAATAAACCAATAAAATTATCATTACAGCAAGCCCTGATGTAAACATGCCTGAAAAATTATACATTCCAAATATGGTTGAGAACCAATGTGGCTCGAGAGACATTATCCAGTCAAAGCTTGAACCAACAAAAAATATCCCTCCAATATATAAAAAGAAAGCAGACCATCTCTGGTTTAAAACAGAGTGTCTGACATCACCAGTTTTATCCTGTTTTAATGAATGACTTATAATTTTTTTACCAACAATTATCCAGAAAACAAAATAGAGAACCATTCTAATGCTAAATGCGGTTGGATTCAACCACGCAATTTTTCCTTTTAATAATAGATCATTCTGCATTACTTCCGGATGTGACCATTCGTAAAGATAACCAACTCCGATTGCAATAGCAATCATAAAGGCAAAACCAAATGGAAGTATTTTAAACATTGCTTCTGGTACTCTTCTTATAACAACATCCCAACCTGAATTAGCAACATAATGAATAGCAACAAACATTATACCGCAAAACCCTAAAGCTGTAAGAAAAATCCCATTCAATAGAATATTTGACCATATCCTCTCTGGAGTAAGAAATAATCCTCCAACCAGAATAACTAAGCCAACAAATATAAATCCCATAAGCCATTTTTCTACATTTTCTGATAAAACAGGCTTTTTATCTAAATTAACGTTTAAGTCCATTCATTCTCCCCCAGCACAGCCGGTTTTCCCGACACAGTCGGTTTTCATATCTTATTTCTTTTTTTAAATTCATAATTCATAATTCAAAATTCATAATTACTTTAAAGTCCTGATAAATAGAATAGCTTTCCAAATATCCTCTCTGGACACTTGTGATCTATAGGAAGCCATATTACCTTTACCGTTAGACACTATAAAATACATCTGTCCATCTGTCATTTTCTTTATTTTATCAGTTTGTAATGATGGTGGAGGTGGTACACCTTTTCTTATTACAGTTCCGTCTCCTTTTCCTGTATCTCCATGACATACCTGACAAAAGTTTCTAAAAACAAATTCTCCTCTTAAAAGATTTGATTTTCCTGACTTATTTGGGTTAAAAAGATGGTCTCCAGCATTTTCTTCTGTTAATTTTGAATCTGAGTACTGTGGTAAATATCCTCTGGCAATTGTACCTTTTACAGGCTGCCTGAGTGTTTTACCATCTGGAAAATGTGGATTAGACGAATATGCATCATAAGGAACTGAATAAACCATTTCAGGGATAAATTCTATATTAGGTTCACTTAAATCTCTATATAAAAAATTATATAAAAGGAAGAGAAATACTAAAACAAATACCGGCAAAATAAAAGGTTTTATATTTTTCATTCTGATTCTCCTTCAAGTTTCCATTTTAAAGCATTATGTTTAATGGAAATAGATTCAGCAAGTTTTTCATTTAACACACCTTTTTTGTCTGAAAGTACCATAAGAAAATGATCGTCTGTTACACGAGTTGAAAATTGTTTTGGAACCTTACCCGGTCTAAGCCTAGATATAACAAGAAGTGAAAAAACTGTCCCCAGACCTGCAAAAAGAACTGTAACTTCAAAAATTACAGGTAAAAATGCAGGAAGTGAATTCCAAGGTTTACCACCAATATTTATTGGCCAGTTTACAGCAGATATCCAATACTGTCCAACAAGAGCCAGTATGAATCCTGTAAAACCAAAAAGGAAACATAATTTTGTCAGCCTTGAGGGTTTCAATCCCATTGCCTCATCCAACCCATGCACAGCATAAGGCGTAAAGGCATCCATAATCTTTAATTTATTTTCTCTATATTCAACTGTAGCCTCTTTTAAATCAAATTCATTATCAAAGGTTGCAATAAAATATTTTTTCATTTTTTGCCTCCATGTGATCCCTTATAATGTAACACTGATTTTATCTCACCAATTGATATCATTGGCATAAATCTAATAAAAAGTAAAAATAGTGTAAAGAAAAGACCAAAACTACCAACAAGAGTCCCTATTTCTATTATTGAGGGCTTATACATTGCCCATGATGAGGGTAAAAAATCACGATGTAATGAGGTTACAATAATTACAAATCGCTCAAACCACATTCCAACATTTATAAATAATGATAGTATAAAAACTATTATAAGATTTCTTCTTAATTTTTTAAACCAGAAAAACTGAGGTACAATTAAATTAATTGAAAGCATTATCCAATAAGCCCATGCAAATGGCCCTAAAGCTCTGTTTATAAAAACAAATTGTTCATATCCATTACCAGAATACCATGCCATAAAAAATTCTGTAGCATAAGACAGTGTAACAATTCCACCAGTCAGAATTATAACCTTTGTCATATTATCAACATGTTTTCTTGTTATATAATCTTCAAGCTTTAATGTTTTTCTTGCTATTAACATCAATGTAAGAACCATTGCAAAACCTGAAAAAACTGCTCCGGAGACAAAATAAGGAGGAAATGTTGTAGTATGCCATCCTGGAATTGAAGAGGTTGCAAAATCAAAACTAACAATAGTATGAACTGAAACAACAAGAGGTGTTGCAAGACCTGCAAGGAGACCATAAACGGTTTCATAACGATGCCAGGTACGAGAAGACCCATCCCACCCAAGACTTAAGAAGTTAAATATGAATTTCTTAAATTTATTTGTCACTCTATCTCTAACAGTGGCAAGATCAGGTATCATACCTATATACCAGAAAACAGCTGAAATTATTAGGTATGTACTTATTGCAAAAACATCCCATGCAAGAGGTGACCTGAAATTAACCCATAATGGACCTCTAAAATTTGGATACGGTAATGCCCAATGTGCAAGCCATGGTCTTCCCATGTGAATAAGTGGGAATATTCCGGCACACATAACTGCAAAAATTGTCATCGCCTCAGCCGATCTATTTATTGAAGTTCTCCATTTCTGTCTAAATAAAAAAAGGATTGCAGATATAAGAGTACCTGCATGACCAATCCCTACCCAGAACACAAAATTTGTAATATCAAACGCCCAGCCAACAGTTTTATTCAAACCCCATGTACCAATTCCTGTCCTGACTTGATATACTACAGCTATAAAACCAGTTCCTAAAGCAGTAAGAGCAATTATAAAGCCAAACCACCATAATTTGGTAGGCTTTCTTTCCATAACCCCTAATACATCATCGGTAACTTTTGAAAGGGTTTTATTGCCCCCTACAAGGTTTTCTCTTATTGTGATTATATTTTCAGCCATGTTTTTTTTCCCCTTTACCAACATCAGTTTTTTTCCTGTTCCGTATATTTGTTAAATACCCAACAGTAGGACGAATATTTAATTCTTCGAGTACATGATAATGTCTTGGATCCTTAGATAATTGAGAAATCCTACTATTCGGATCATTTAGGTCACCAAAGACTATAGCATCTGCAGGGCAAGACTGTTCACATGCAAGTTTAATTTCTCCATCCTTAAGCTTAACTCCCTTTGCTTTAGCCATTAATTTACCTTCCTGAATCCTCTGTACGCACATAGAACATTTTTCCATAACCCCTCTGCTTCTAACTGTAACATCAGGATTTAAAACCATATTTTCAATATTATTTTCTTTAGCATAATCAAACCAGTTAAAACGCCTTACCTTATATGGACAATTATTGGCACAAAACCGAGTTCCAATACATCGATTATATATCTGTTGACTTAACCCCTCAGAGCTATGAACAGTTGCAAGAACAGGGCAAACTGGTTCACAGGGTGCATTATCACAATGTTGACAGAACATAGGTTGAAAATTTACATCAACATCTTTACCTTCACCAGAATAATATCTGTCAATTCTAAGCCAGTGCATTTCCCTTCTTCTTAAAACTTCATCCTTACCAACAACAGGAATATTGTTTTCAACCTGACAGCTTACAACACAGGCAGAACATCCGGTACAAGCTGAAAGATCAATTGCCATTGCCCAGTGATGTTCTTTATAAGGATGATCTTCCTTCCATAAACTATCTAATTTATGATGTGTATGGCTTCCTGAAGAAGGATTTTTTTTATAAGAAGAAAACTCAGTCTCCTGAATAAATGGTCTTACCTCCATTGCAGGTGGTGTTGTATTTTCAGGATTTTTCAAACTGTCAAATGTCTGCGTATATGCAAGCGGTAATGTTTTTGAAGTTTTTTCAACTTTAATTGCAATTCCTGAATAGTTAATAGTTCCTTTGGTTCGTCCTAATAATGGCGATATATTTCCACCGAGATAAGAACCTTTTTTAAGAAAATTACGTCTCTCAATCCATTTTGGACCTGTATCATAAAATCTTTCAGTTCCTTTTCGTCCATATCCAAGAGCAATTGCAATAACATCATTATGCTGTCCAGATTGAATATGAACAGGTAGCTCAATTGAATTTAGGTCTGTTGAAATTTTTATAATATCACCTTTTTTTAAATCCAGTTCTTCAGCCTTTTCAAAAGAGACAGATGCATAATTATCCCATGTAATTTTTGTTATAGGATCTGCAAGTTCCTGTAACCAAGGATTGTCACTGTTTTTTCCATCGAGTAATTGAACAGAAGAATATGCTATAAGAGATAGTCCTATTTTGACTTTTTTTGGATTTTTATACTCACCGGTTTTAAAAGGATCAAATTCTTTTTCATTTGAATTTAAAACTGTAAATCCATTATGAACCATGATATCCCACCAACGGTTAAATGTTTTATCATCAGTTTTCCTTAAATCATAAACTGCCTTCCAATAATTTTGTATTAATTGCAGATCATTATCTTTGTTTCCACTCCAGACAGCGAGTGAATTAAGAAATGTTCTGCTATTTCCAATCATTTTTATTGCAGGTTGGGTCATAGAAATTATTCCTAAGTGAAATTCATTATCAGACCAGGATTCCAGATAATGTGGTTGTGGGCAAACATAAGAGCAATTCACAGTAGTTTCATCAAGTTTTGAAGAGAAACTAATTGTACTATCAGCTTTTGTCATTAATTTTGCAAATTTATTTCCTTCTGGTAATTCATAAACAGGATTAACATCATAGCAAAACAAGACACCAACTTTACCATCCTTCAAATTGGAAAATAATTTCTCAGTATTATCATTCCCATTAAATTGATAACTTGGATTTTTTAAATCTATAGTTTCTCCAATATTACCCAAATACTGGTTTATTCGATTAATATTAAGCTGAATTTCTATATCATTAATACCTGATATTACAAGACTTTTACCATTATTATTTTTCAGTTTTTCTGCAAATTTATTTGCAAGTTTATTTTCTGATTTTTTTGATAAAGCTAAGTAAGTCTCACCAATAAGCATTCTTATTTCCTCAGGACCAAGTACTACTCTTTTATCAGCCTTTGCTCCTGTAATTGTCATTCTTGATTCTATTTGAATATGTTTTGAAATTTTTCTACCTGAAACATTTCTTTTTTTTCTATAATCCTTAGTAAATTGTACAGGAGATATCCATGAACCT
>JAOZTV010000291.1 GCA_029939015.1 Candidatus Aminicenantota bacterium | reverse complement strand
ATATTATTGATATCCTTGATATAAACACTTGTTCGCAATACACCGAATATAGAATCGTCAGTTTTTAAAGGAATTGCAAAATATAGCATTTTTGACATTTTGGTTGTACTAAATCTTATATTATAGGCATATTCATTTTTAAACGCTTGTATAACCTCGGGTCTTTCTCCATGGTTTTCCATTTTTCCCGGTTCGGATTGTGAATCTGAAATGACTTCTCCATCGTTTTTAATAATAGTTATTCTTGTATGTATTTTCTTATCCAATTTTTTTATATATTCAGTTAAGTCTTCCGGTTTATTATTCAGGTAATTTTTTATAATCGGTTCTATTAAAATTGAGTTTTTTTTAAGTTCCTCAATTAATGAGTTTATATGCCATTGTTTTACTGTATTTATTGTAAACAAAGTAATCAATATTGTAAATACCGATAGAACAAGAAGATTTGCAACAAATGTTTTTAAAAATATTGTTTTTCTCATTAAATTTTATACCCCACGCCTCTAACGTTTTTTATTAAAGTTCCGGCTGTTCCCAGTTTATCTCTAAGATGCTTGATGTGAACGTCAATAGTCCTGTCTATTACAAATTTATCACTACCCCATAATTTGTCAAGTAACACTTCTCTTGAAAATACCCAGCCTCTTTTTTGGCATAGTATTGTTAAAATATCAAATTCGGTTTTTGTCAGTTCTATTTCCTTATCTGAAACAAAAACACTATGCAGATTTAAATCAATCTTTATTAAATTGTCAATTTCAATAGTATCATTTTTGCTTATATCTAAAATTGTTTCTGTTCTTATATTTGACCTGCGTAAAATGGCTTTTATTCTTGAAATAAGTTCTTTAACTGAAAATGGTTTAAGCATATAGTCATCGGCTCCAAGCTCAAGACCTAAAATGACATCAGACTCATCAGTCTTTGCCGTTAGCATTATTATTGGGATAGTTTCCAGGTCTTTGTCTTTTTTCAATAATTTGCAAATTTCCAAGCCATCTATATCCGGTAACATAAGATCGAGAATGATGAGGTCTGGTTTTTTTATTTTAATTCTATCAAAAAAAACATCGGCTGAAAGAAATGTTTCAGCAATATAATTATTCTTTATAAGATTTACTTCTATTAGTTCAAGAATATCTCTCTCATCATCAACTACAAAAACCATATTTTGTTTTTTCTTTTTAATTTCCATTTCATTCACCTATTAACTATATAAGCTTTATAATTAATTGTAAATATTTTTAGTTAGATATAAATTAAAAATCTGTTAATTTTGTGTTAATTTAATTCCCTGCATCCGGATAGAAAAGTGTTTTGTGACTAATCTAAAAGTTCTCTGATTAGTTTTGAAAGATTTATTATTGAAACGGGTTTGTTTAAGAAGCCTTTGATACCATAGGCTTTTGCCTTTTCTTCATTTATAATATTACTGAATCCGGTGCATAAAATGATTGGAATATCCGGACGTATCTTTAATGCTTGAATTGATAATTCAAGTCCAGTCATATTAGGCATTGTTTGGTCTGTAATAATAATGTCAAATTTGTCAGGCTCTTTCTGGAAAGTATGCAAGGCATCGGTACTTTTCTGACTGGCAATAACTTTATAGCCAAGATTTTCTAACATTTCCTTGTTCATATCCACAATAAATTCTTCATCATCAATAAAGAGGATTTGTTCTACACCTTTTGGAATAATTATTTTATTTAATGTGGATGATGTTGGTTTTTGTTTACTTTGGGGTATGTAAATATCAAAAACAGTTCCTTTGTCAGCTGTGCTTTTAACAGTGATAGCTCCGCCATATTCCTTGATTATTCCATATATAATTGACAAACCCATTCCGGTTCCTTCTCCAACTTCTTTTGTAGTAAAAAAAGGGTCAAATATTTTATCAATTATATCAGCAGTTATTCCAGTACCTGTATCACTAACCGATAGTTTTACAAATGTCTGTTCTATCATATTTTCATTTTTTAATTCAATAGGAATAGTATTTGCAATTTGAAGTTCAATGGATAAGATACCCCCGTCTTTTTCCATAGAGTGAAAGGCATTTGTGCATAAATTCATTATTATTTGATATAATTGAGTAGGATCAGCATCAATATTTCCACATTCAGATGATATGTTTTTTTTAATCTCAATGCTTACTGGGATTGATGCACGAAGCATTTTTAAAGCTTCTTTTATTATGGGGCGAGGGTCTAATGTTATTCTCTCAGTTTTTGTTTTTCTGCTGAAAGTCAGGATCTGTTGTACTAGATCTTTTGCACGTTCGCCTGCATAATATATTTTATCTAAGTATTTAGTGATTGGTGAACTTAGCGAGGTACTTTCTTTTGCAAGATCTGTATATCCAAGTATAATGCCAAGAATATTATTGAAATCATGTGCAATGCCGCCTGCAAGGGTACCTATTGCCTCCATTTTTTGATTCTGCATAAGTTGAGCTTCAAGAAATTTTTTGTTTTTTTCAATTTGTTTTAATTGGGTAATATCTTTGGCAAATATTGCAATTTCTTTTATTTCTTCATTATCATCAAGAATAGGTACTGCAGAGTTTTGATAAAACTTTCCTCTGTGTTCATCATCCCATTTAAAAGGTTTTTTTAAGGTGATGATTTTATTTAAAATTTTTTTTCTTTTTCCTGCAGTTTGAGCATCAAGAAAACTAAAAACATTTTTACAGATTATATCTTTTTTATTTTTATCAAAACTTGCTGCAAAGGCGTCATTTGTTGAAACAATTACCCCATATGTGTCTATTAGAACAATCTCTTCAATTGAACTACTAAGTAGTATATTTAATTTTTCCTCACTCTCTACAAGTAATTTTATGCCTGTTTGTCTTTTCATAAGTATAATTGTCATTGACAATGAGATAATAACAATTATAATAAATAAAAAAGCAAATAGCATTATCAGGTTATGTTTATTAATTTTAGAAATTTTTTTAAAATCTTCAGGATAGATATGGTGAACAATTTTCCAAAAATATTTTTTCCCATTTATTTGAGTTGTGCTCATTTGAAAAGGTTTGCCTGAACCTGTACTCGAACTAAGTAAGTTTATATCCAAAAGCGGATAAACTGTTGTGAACGTAATCAAGTCATCTTCAAGTTTGAATTGACCAGAATCCTTATTAATGATGTTTTTCCAGATATTTGGTGCTTTATTGGCTAAGCTTGTCTCTTTTTTGTCCTCATACATAAACCCCCATTCTTGATTGACTAAATGACTTTTAAGCCAATAACCGTCTCTATTTAAAAAAGAAATATGTCCAAAAGTTTTAGGTTTTTCCAGATTAAAGGTGTTTAATATTTCATTTGCAAAATAATTAACTAGAATAATTCCTTTTTTATTGTCAAATTTATCAAATACCGGTGTTCCAATACGAATCATTGGTTTAAGTGGCTTTTCAATTTTTCCATTTTCAATATTCAAGTCCAGAGGCGATATGAATATTTCATTCTTTTTAAGTTTTAAAGTGTCTAAAAAATAATACCGTTTAGCCTTATTTTGAAGTTTTTCTTTTTGAACAATAGCAGGCTTACCATTATTGAAGTTGATGCGGACAATCTCTTTGCCTGTTTCGTCAATATAACGAATCTGATCATATCTTTTTTTTATTTTAGAAAAAGTGAGTAGATTTTTTTCTATAATATTAAAATCTCCGCTGTTTATTTCATGCTCATGGTTTCTTGCAAGTATTAATGTATCTGAAATAATAGAATGTAAAATGTTATTGATTAGTTTCGTGTCAATATGTAAAATATTTTTAGTTTTTACTGCAAGATATTTGCTTTGATAGTCTTTTTCCTTAATATAAAAATAAGATAGTAGAATCATTATAAAAATTATAATTGGTATAAAGACTGTTAAAAAATACTTTAAAGTTGTCAATTTTGACTGTTTCATTAGTTTATGTCCCACATTGTATTGTCT